>NZ_ASZV01000032.1:0-106171 GCF_000442475.1 Ralstonia sp. AU12-08
AAATCAACACCCGCCTTCTCGACTGCCTGCTCCACTCCAAAACTTCAGCAGCATCCCCACCCGCGCCAGCACGTTGCGACTGGTCGCTTGCCGCACCGTCGGGCTGCAACAGGCTGTTGATCCTCGCGCGCGTGACCGGAGCATCGCCCTGCGCACGCGGTAGATGCCCTCCACATAGGCCGTGGTGCCTTTGGAGAGGTGGATTTGCAGCGCCGCCGCACTTGGTGCGCCTTGTTGTTCTGCAGGACACCGTGCCTCGTATGGACGCATAGTTCGGGCTTACCGCCGTTGCTCCGCGCTTGACGCACCGCATTGACTGCATGACGATCAACGTCCAACGAATTACCAAACTGAGCGCTGACGCGCCCATATCGTCACGCAGAGGAAACTGGAACCATGACCCACGGCACTGCACATATCGGATCGACGCCCTATCGCACGGACATCGTTGTAGACGGACACGTGATCACCGCCGATGAACCTCAGTCCCTGGGAGGCCAAGGCGTTGGACCTGCCCCATACGACCTGCTACTCGCAAGCCTTGGGGCGTGCACGGCGATTACGCTCAAGATGTATGCCGCCCGTAAGGAGTGGCCTCTCGAATCGCTCGACGTCTCCCTGCGACTCATCGGAATTGACGATCGGCGGATCGAGCGAACGCTCTCCATCGTCGGCCTTGACGAGAAACAAAAGGCCCGGCTTGTGGAGGTTGCCGAGCGCACGCCCGTTACCCTGACGTTGAAGTCCGGGCTGCCGATCGACACGCACCTGGCGTGAGTTCCAGGCCCGGACGAAGTACAGAGATGACCCGCACTTTCACGAGGCTGCTCGCGAGTCAACGCTCCGCCCCGGCGGGCATGCCCTGAGTGCCTAAAGGGCGTGCAGTGGTTCAGTTGCAATACGACCAGGCAATCACCGGCGATATCAAAGCAACGCCCAGGCTGCTGTCGAACCAACCAATGCAGCTGAAACCCTATTGTTTTCCGCCCTGATTGTAGGGACTCGTCGCATCCCCTGCCCGTGCGCCTTGCGTGTACGGACTGGTCGCATCCCCCGCACGCGCCCCCTGCGTGTAGGGATCATATTTACCGTGATCGACATTGGCCGGTTGAGCCCCTGGATTCAAGGCATTTGCCGTGCCATTCGCACCTTGTGTGTAGGGGTCATATTTCTCGCCCTTATTCTTGAGATATTCGTACGTGTCAGCTTGGCGATCAGCGCCTTGCGTGTACGGATCCGGCTTCTTGTCGGCTTGCGCGTACGTTGCCGTCGTTGCCAGGGCCGCAACCGTGGCGGCCGCAAAAACCATGAGAGGTTTATATCGCATGAGACGCTCCTTATCCTAGGAAAGCGCAGAGCCAACCCAGGGACGTTGATGGAATCTCCGGCGATAAGCGATTGGCAGCCGGCCTAGAGCAACTTAGATCGTGGTCGAAAGAAAGTCAAAGCACGAACACCGCATGAGCCGGCACGGAAGTTAATGTGCGACCGATACGCCGCGATGCCTTTACATATGAAATGGCGGCGCGCCGCAATCGCAAGGTGCTGCCGGGCATGGACAGCAGTGGCATGGCTCGTTAGCCAATTCAGAACAATTCAGGATTCCTGTGACGACGCTCCCCGATCTCCGAGCCTGATCTTCATGGGAACGTGTCGGTCAACTGCGGCTTGAAGAGCAGACCAACCGGAACACCACGTTCAACGCACGGCTTTGGAAGCGCGGAACTCGCTCGGCGACATTCCATAAGCAGCCTTGAATGCGCGGCTGAAATGTGCACCATCGTAGAACCCCCACGAATAGGCGACGTCCGTGATCGTCCGGTGAACGAGGTACGGACTGGCAAGATCGTCAGCACAGCGCGCAAGCCGCTGCTCCAACACATAGTGCCGATAGGAAAAACCGGCCTCCGCAAAGAGCATGCTCACGTAACGCGACGAAACGCCAAGCACCGCCGCGACCGCACCGAGCGACAGGCTGGGATCGGCGATGCGTTCATCGATGTAGGCTTTGGCGCGTTGGAATTGCGCAGAACGGTGCGTCGTACTGTGCGTGTTGACACGATCCAGCCGCTCCCATAGCGCCATGGTGATCAGGTCCAGTGCAATGGATGCAAGGTGAGTCGCTGCTTGGCCCTCAACATCGTTCCAAACCTGGGACAAACTCATCATGAAATCACCGGCCACCTTTGCATAGGGCGTAGTCCGGTCAAATCCGATCGCCGTCAATTTATCGAGCTGACTGACCTTGGACGCCACCGTGTCTCTTGGCAAGTGCATCCAGATAAAGGTCAGGTCGTCCGTGATGTTCTCCTGATACGGGCGTGCGGGATCCACCAGAACGAACTGCCCAGGCTGAACAAGTGTGTCTCGCTTGTCCTGGCTGATTGCGAGCGCTCCCGAGAGAGGAACGACCACCTTCAGCGCATCGGCGGACGACCGCGAAACGTGATGCCTCGTCCGACTGATGTTCACCGGCGTGACGAGCGATGTCCCGGCCGGCAACTCGCCCAGGAGCGTCGCTTTTCTCCAAGTTCTGAAGGTCTCCGGCGATTCGCACTTGATGCTGACCGCAGCAAACAGGTCCTCGACAATTTCCTGCCAATAGCTGAAGCGCTTGCTGGCGGGCAATTCATCCAGGTTGAAGTTCGAGATCACGGCTGCGCTCCGATGCCTGTTGGCTGCGGTAGTCGTCCGGCGGCATATTGAACGCCGCCCTGGAGATCGAATGCGCCTCGCATGAGCCCCCTCTATACCGTCAAAAAAAACGTATGCGCTGAGCGCGACAACATTCGTCTTCGCCAGGTTGATTGTCAATAGTTGGAAAGGGGGGAGCCCGGCGCGGGCACTGCCGCGCGGGTGTACATGGCGTCAGTCAGCCCACGGTGCGCCCAGAATGAGTCCGCAGTAGTTGATGCGCCGGTAGTCCGGATCAAGCCGGTCGAGGATGTCAGCGTTGATGGTGCCGAAGGTGCTTGCTGGGCGATGCAGCATCCCGGCCCCGAGATCTTCAATGATGCGCTCCTTGAAACGCTGGCCACGGCTGTAGGCTGCGACCACTTGCTGCTTCTGCGCTTCCGTGAACTCATCCAAATGAAGGCCGATCGCGTCGGCCTCGACGCCACGCGCGAGCAGTGCTGCCATGCCCGATTTATAGACGGCAATTCCAGGCGATGTATGAAGCACAATTGCATCCCATACGTCTTGTACGCTGGGCGCTGGAACGCCAAAGCGCTGAAGGAACGCACGCGCTTCGTTTGCGCCATCGATTTCGTAGCGCAGCTGCGAGCGTTGATAGGCATCGGTCAGGCCGATACGGTGAAACAGCGCGCTCACATAGAACAGTTCGCCATCAACCGAAATACCCTGTCGAACACCACTGAGCATGCCGAACAGGAATACGCGATGCGAATGCTTGAAAAGCAATTCACTCTCGGCTTGCTCGGCGCAATGTCGTGCCGCCTGAGCCATCGGGCTGTCCGGAATCAGGACTCCCGCAATCTGCTGACGCATATCTCCTCCGCGGGAAGCCGCCCTGGCCCGCTCCGTCTGGCTCAACGTTCAGGAAGCAGGTGGCGTCGGCCAACGCCAATACAGGCATGCGCGGGACGATCTTCCCGTTGCCCGAGCTAGCTCAATGACCCCAGCCTCCTACGTTAGGGGAAACATCCGCCAATTTTTCTTAAAAAAGCTGAACACTTGGCACGCTCAACTGAGCCGCGACGGACAGATAGACGCCAGAAAATACAGAGGCAGATGACCGTCCCCTGAGTCAAACCACGGAATCACGCCGCGTGTTCGCCGTAGAAATCCTGGCTACCAAACCATGCGGAATCGATCTGCATTCGATCCGCCTCCACACGTGCCAGCGGCAATCGAAACGCATGACCGGGAAGACGTTGATCCAGGGCGCTTAGCAGTGCGGAGGCTTCCTCCGCTCGTTCGGTGACGAGCAACCATCGCGCCAAGGCAATCGTCGCCCTCCTTTCAAACATTGCTGCACCTTGTTCACGCGAGGTGTTCAACGCCTCCGTCAACCACTGCGCAGCAGTGTCCCCCGACCTGAGCTGCAAAAGAATGCTGGCCTTAATGCGGCTCAGTTCTGCATAAAACCACCGCTCGCCCGTCACCTCGCAATGCCCCAAGGCCTCATTGACAACCGCCATCGCGTGGTTGAGCCGCCCTGTGTTAATGAGCGCTTGCGCAAATCGCCCCATGACCAGCGTCAGCGGCGCCAGAAAGCCGATGGCCTTGAGCTGCGCAATCGCAGAAGCGAACTCATGCAACTTAGCCTCGGCCCTGGTGGCCATCGCCACAATGCACTGTTCAAAACATGCGGATGCCGCGACCCAAATCTGAAACGACATGCGCGAAGCCGTCTCTTTCAGCAGTCGCGTCGCACGAATCGTCTGCTCGGCATCCTCTGACAAAAGCGCCAACGGAATGACGGCCTCCGCGAGAACGTAGCAGAGCACCAACTCGTTGCCGCCCGCCATGGCGGCATTGAGCATCGATTGCGCCAAGTGCAACGCCTGCTCTGCCTCCCCTTGCAACCACAGCACTCTCGCAAGCGACGCTCGTGCTGCGATATCGCACCCGACATGCAACCCAGATCCGAGCACTTGATCCACTCCTGAATCGAATTCAGGAAGCATCCTTTCCAGCATGGCTCTTGCGGCCGACTGATCACCGAGATAGTGCAATACGACGCCTTCCATCCGCATGCCTAGCAGCAGGCGCCTGGAGTCTTTCGCTCTGCGCGCGGCATCGTTGAAGTGCCGGGCCACTCTCAATGCATCCCGGCACTCTCCGGAGTATTGATGCGTCTTCCAGAGACCCCACAGCGCGCTCAGTTCGCACTCGATATTGCCGGCACACATCGCATCCGCGTACGCTTGAGTACAGGCTTGCCGCGTTACCTGCCCGGGACCGCTCGTATAGACAAGGCCTGCGGCGTAGGCTGCCTGCAGCATCATGAGCGCTTCAGCACGGATGCTCTCTGGTGCAGCACGCTCGCTCGCTGCAAGCGCTTGTCTGGCGATCAGGCAGCACTCGGCGGGCTGTGAGAGTTTGAGCAGGTAGCGCACGACCACTGAAGCCAACGCCACCCCCAGCGCAACATCCCCAGCGGGTGAGAGCGCCCAATCCAACGCCGCGCGGATATTGGCCAATTCAGCAGAAAACTCGGCAAGACTTTTAGTATCCGCTTCGGCACGGCGGCGAATGGATTGGCGATCAAACGTTTGAAATAAGAAACGCGCTTGTAAGCCAGTTGCGAAACGAAGCTCTCCATTGTCTTCCAGCTTCTGCAGCGCGTACTCCCTGGTGGTCTCAAGCAGGCGGAACCGATGCCAGTCGCCGCTCAGGTGTTGCGAGATCATGCTTTTGTTCAAGAGCCCATGCAGTGCATCTTTCGCTTCCCGCTCGCTCAGACCATCGGCCGCGGCCAGGTATTCAACCGCATCGTAAGTAAACCCGCCCACAAAGACACCAAGGCAACGCAATATCCGCCGCTCCACCTGGGTTAGCAACCGGTAGCTCCAGTCGAGCGTGGCGTTCATCGTTTGATGCCGAGGTAGCGCTGTCGGGCACCCGCCGGTCAGGATGCGCAAACGGTCACCCAAATGCTCACACAGCACGTCGATGCCGAGCGTCGCTGCCCTTGCCGCGGCCAGTTCAATGGCGAGAGGAATGCCATCGAGCGCGCGGCAGATCGCACCAGCGCGCAGGATTGAGACTTCATCAGGTCGATATCCTGGCTCCTGCGCCCTAAGCCTCGTCATGAACAAGCGCACAGCGCCGGCCAGTAGCACCCCCTGCTCCGTTGCCGTAATGGCGGGCACGTCCAGCGGAGGCACAACGTAAACCATTTCATCCGCAACGCGCAAAGCTTCTCGGCTGGTCGCGAGAACGGTGCTCCCACATGCGCACAGCGCGACGGCAAGCTCAGAGGCCACATGCTTGACGTGCTCGCAGTTGTCCAGAACGATGAGTGAACGGCGCCCCCGCAACCCATCCAGGATGGAATGCAACGACATGGGAGCCGGGGATGCTTTCAGGTTCAGCGCTGTCGCGAGCACGTCCAGTGCAAAGCAGGGCTCGGTCACCTGGGACAGCGGCACGAATATCACGCCATCGGGATATTGCGCTGCAACTTTCCTTGCGACTTCAATGGCCAAACGGGTCTTGCCGATGCCACCCGCGCCGGTCAAGGTCAGCAAGCGCGACCGCTGCAACAGCGGCAACAACTCCTGAAGTGCAGCGTCGCGCCCGCATAGCTCGCCATCCGCAGCAGGCAACGCAGCTTGGGAAGCATTCGACGCGGGCGCAGCAATCGCTTCTGTGGGCAACACCGCCCTGGCGCGCGCGTTGTCCCTGGCATGGGCCCCACGCAGGAGTCTGTATCCACGGCCATGCACGGTGGAGATCAGTTGGCGGTCGTCACGGAGCATCTTCCGCAGGGTGGCGATATGCACCTGGAGATTGTTTTCCTCCACGACCGCGCGCGGCCAGACCCGCCTCATGAGCTCATCTTTGGAGACGATCTCTCCGTTGGCGTTGCTCAGAATCTCCAGAATGTCGAGCGCTCGCGAACCGACTCGCAAGATCTCGCCGTCGCGTTCGATACAGCGTTGGGAGAAGTCCACCTGCAGATTTCCGATGCGGATCATGGTGACCTCATTTGTGCCCGCACTAGCTCAGTGCGGTTCATCGGCACCCCATCCCCAGTAGGGTCAGGGTTCATTACGTCGATTGCTGTGTACAGCCAGTTCGACTAGCCCCGGGCGCATGACTTCCAGCGCTGCATGCCGAGACCATCCCCTGATTCAGGTTTTTTCATGGTAGCGCCTGCTGAACCATACAGCTTGTATTGAGCAGCACTTTGTCTTGTATGTATCGGAACCGAAGATGCACGGCTCCTCACGGCATGCTACCTGGCCACGATGACTGTTTGCCTCGCCTGGCGCAGCCGCCGGCGTCCGATCGGTCATCCCGCTGCAGCGGTGCACTCTTGTATGCAGATCGTGAACGCATCACGCGATTTCCTCATGCTTTCAGAAGATTTCAGAACAAATCAAAGTCTCCGACTTCCTCCGGGGCCTATGCTGGTCTTCGCGCAATCACTGTGCACGGTCCGGGGAGAGTCCGCCGATCTTGCCTCCGAAGTGAGTTGCGCAAATGCGGCGCTCTGCCTGAGCCATCTGCAGTCCCACGATTTCCAGGCGAGGTGGTTGTGGAGCTCCGAAACCCTGCTTTCCCACCCAAGAACAGGAGTCAACCGTGCCCCAACAAGAAAAAAACGACACGCAGACAGTGTCACGCCGCAACCTTCTGAAGGCAGGTGTCACCGCCGTTGCCGCTGCAACGCTCTCCGTTTCCCACGCCGCAAGCAAGTCCAATCAAACCGACAGCCCCTCCTCGCGCAACAAAGGACGCCAGAAGATGAACACCATCACCACCAAGGATGGAACCGAGATTTTCTACAAGGACTGGGGAACCGGGCAGCCGATCGTGTTTCATCACGGCTGGCCGCTCAGTTCTGACGACTGGGATGCCCAAATGCAGTTCTTTCTGGCGAAAGGCTACCGGGTGATTGCCCACGACCGCCGTGGCCATGGGCGCTCCACCCAGACGGCGACGGGCAACGAGATGGACACCTACGCCGCCGACGTCGCTGCGCTCGCCGCGCATCTGAACTTGAAGAACGCCGTGCACATTGGACACTCGACCGGCGGCGGCGAAGTGGCCCGCTATGTTGCGCAATACGGCAACGGCCGCGTTGCAAAAGCGGTGTTGATCGGCGCCGTCCCCCCCATCATGGTGAAGACACCGGCCAACCCTGGCGGCCTGCCCCTTGAAGTGTTCGATGGCTTTCGTGCGCGCGTAGCAACGGACCGGGCCCAGTTCTACAAGGAAGTCCCTACCCCGTTTTATGGATACAACCGAGAAGGGGCCAAGGTCTCGGAAGGCGTCAAGGAAAACTGGTGGCGCCAAGGCATGATGGGCGGCGCCAAAGCTCAGTACGACTGCATCAAAGCATTCTCCGAGACCGACTTCACGGACGACCTGAAGAAGATCGACGTACCGGTGCTGATCATGCACGGCGACGACGACCAGATTGTCCCGATTGCGGACTCTGCCCTTCTGAGCGCAAAGCTGGTCCGCAATGGCACGTTGAAGGTCTACAAGGGGCTGTCGCACGGCATGTGCACGACGCACCCCGACCTGATCAACAACGACTTGCTGGCATTCATCAAGAGCTGACTCTGTCGGCGCCCCACCGCAGCTCAATCTAGCAGGCAATGTGTCGACCCAAGAAGGAAATCATCATGAGCAATCCGAAACTGGAAGTCCTCACCCCGCAGAACTGCCAACTGATCTTCATCGACCACCAGCCGCAAATGGCCTTCGGCGTGCAGTCGATGGATCGCCAGGCCCTGAAGAACAACACCGTCGGTCTTGCCAAGGCAGCCAAGATCTTCAACATCCCCACCACCATCACCACCGTCGAGACGATGGCCTTCTCCGGCCACACCTACCCCGAACTGCTCGACGTGTTTCCGGGCAAGGAACTGCTCGAACGCACCTCGATGAACTCGTGGGATGACCAGAAGGTGCGCGACGCGCTGGCGAAGAACAACCGCAGGAAGGTGGTCGTCTCGGGCCTGTGGACCGAGGTGTGCAACTGCACCTTTGCGCTGTCGGCCATGCACGATGCCGACTACGAGATCTACATGGTGGCCGACGCCTCGGGCGGCACATCAAAGGACGCGCACGACTACGCCATGCAGCGCATGGTGCAGGCCGGCGTGGTGCCTGTGACCTGGCAGCAGGTGCTGCTCGAATGGCAGCGCGACTGGGCCCACCGCGATTCGTACGATGCGGTCATGGCGCTGGTCAAGGAGCATTCCGGCGCGTATGGCATGGGCGTGGACTATGCCTACACGATGGTGCACAAGGCGCCGGAGCGGACCGCTTCACCACACGAGATGCTGCCTGCGGTCCCGGCCAAGTAAAAGCGAGCGCGCGGGTTCACTGGCGGTAATCGTGCCGGCGCGGCTCACCGCGCCGGCACCATGTCCCAAACACCATTTGGCCGCTTGCCACGGGGGTCCACCTTGAAGCCGTATCTCATTTCCATGGCTGCCGGCATCTTAGTCGGCATCATTTACGCACTGTTGCATGTCCGCTCACCTGCACCGCCCGCAATCGCGCTCATTGGGCTGTTGGGCATGTTGATCGGCGAGCAGATCGTGCCGAGCGTCCAGCGCCTGCTGGCGGGTGAACCCTTGACCATGGCGTGGTTCCGTCATGAATGCGTGCCCAAAATTACCGGTGCGCCACCGCCCAAACCAAACGATGTCACGGCTAATGCAGCCGGTAGCACGCCACCCAGCCCGACCTGACGAGCCCCCGACCGCCATGACGCGTTCTCCTGAAGAGCACGCCGCCGCCTCGCCAGCCGTGGCTGCACCCGATGCGCAGAACCTGGCAATCCACGTGGGCCTTCTCTTCTTGCGCGTGACCGGCAGTGCATTGCTGTTCTACGTGCACGGCCTGCCCAAGGTGCTGCACTACAGCCAGGAACTCACGCGCATCGAAGACCCGTTCCACCTCGGCGCCGCGCCCACGCTGCTGCTGGCGATCCTGTCGGAAACCATTGGCCCTCTACTGATCGCGCTCGGTGTGCTGACGCGCCTGGCTTGCCTGCCCATCATCTTCCTGCTGCTGGTAGCGCTGCTGGTGGTGCACCGCGAATGGTCGATTGCCGACGGTCAGTTCGGCTGGATGTTGCTGATCATCTTTACCACGGTGCTGATTGCTGGCCCGGGACGCTTCTCGCTGTTTCCCAAATACTGAGACGAAGACCATGACTGCCGACCTCATCCTGCACAACGGCCGCATCCACACGGTTGACCGCGAACGCCCCACCGCCAGCGCGGTTGCCGTGCGCGATGGCCGCTTCATCGCCGTGGGCGACGACGCCACCGTCATGGCCCATCGCGGCACAGCCACCAAGGTGATCGACCTGAGCAGGCGCACCGTCATCCCCGGCCTGAACGATTCACACCTGCACCTGATCCGGGGCGGACTGAACTACAACCTGGAACTGCGCTGGGAAGGCGTGCCCACGCTAGCGGATGCGCTGCGCATGCTCAAGGAGCAAGCCGCGCGCACGCCATCGCCACAGTGGGTGCGCGTCGTTGGTGGCTGGAGCGAATTTCAATTTGCCGAACGCAGCATGCCGACGCTGGCAGAGCTGAACCAAGCCGCGCCCGACACGCCGGTGTTCGTGCTGCACCTCTACGACCGTGCGCTGCTCAATCGCGCGGCGCTCAAGCAGGTTGGGTATACGAAGGACACCCCGAACCCGCCGGGCGGCGAGATCATTCGCGATGCGAATGGCGAGCCCACCGGCATGCTGCTCGCCAAGCCCAACGCGATGATCCTGTATTCCACGCTGGCCAAGGGCCCCAAGCTGCCGGCGGAGTACCAGGTCAACTCGACGCGCCAGTTCATGCGTGAACTCAATCGACTGGGCATCACCAGCGCCATCGATGCAGGCGGTGGCTTCCAGAACTACCCGGACGACTACGAAGTCATCCGCGAGCTGGCGGAGCAGAATCAGCTGACGATCCGCATCGCCTATAACCTCTTCACGCAGAAGCCCAAAGAGGAGTTGGCCGACTTCAAGAACTGGACCAACAGCGTGCAGTATCGCCAGGGCGATGAATTCTTCCGCCACAACGGCGCGGGCGAAATGCTGGTCTTCTCCGCTGCGGACTTTGAAGACTTCCTGCAACCGCGCCCCGACCTGCCCGAAAACATGGAGAAGGAGTTGGAGGGTGTGGTGCGCCACCTCGTCGCGCAGCGCTGGCCGTTCCGCCTGCATGCCACCTACAACGAATCCATCTCGCGCATGCTCGACGTGTTCGAGCGCGTGAACCGCGAGATTCCGTTCAATGGCCTGCCGTGGTTCTTCGACCATGCGGAGACGATCTCGCCCGCGAACATCGAACGCGTGCGCGCGCTGGGCGGCGGCATCGCCATCCAGGACCGGATGGCCTTCCAGGGCGAATACTTTGTCGACCGCTACGGCGCAACGGCGGCCGAGCAGACACCGCCCATCAAGCGCATGTTGGCCGAAGGCGTGCCGGTGGGCGCCGGCTCCGATGCCACGCGCGTCTCCAGCTACAACCCGTGGACCTCGTTGTATTGGCTCGTGAGCGGACGTACCGTCGGCGGCATGGCGCTCTATCCAGAAGGACTGTCGCGTGAGGTGGCGCTGGAGCTGTACACGCATGGCAGCGCGTGGTTCTCGGCGGATCAGGGCAACAAGGGACAGATCAAGGTGGGGCAACTGGCCGACCTGGCCGCTCTGTCAGCGGATTTCTTTAGCGTGGACGAGGCGGACATCAAAACCATCGAATCGGTGCTGACGGTGGTGGGCGGGCGCATCGTCTACGGCGCGAGGGAGTTCACAGAGTTCGGCCCGCCGCCGATTCCGGTGCTGCCGGAGTGGTCGCCCGTCTCGCGCGTGCCGGGGCACTGGCGGCCGGCGGCGCCGCTGCAACAGCAGGTCCACCACTGTGCCGGCGCGTGCTCGGTGCACGGCCACACGCACCAGAAGGCGCGCACGGCCAACGTGCCCACCACCGACTTCCGTGGTTTCTGGGGCGCCTTCGGGTGTTCGTGCTTTGCCTTCTGAAACGGCAGCGGCTCCGATGGCCGCCTCATCATCGTCCGCTCGCTTCCTGATGTGACTGGTTCTCGCTCGCCAACCACAAGAAAAATCGATGAAGAACATGCGTCCTTTGATGACTCGCGCCCCGAAACAATGGCTTCTGCTTGCCTGTGTTGCGGCTTGCTGCACCCAAGCGCACGCGCAGTCATCGGTCACGATTTACGGCAGGCTCAACACTGCCATCGAATACACCCAGGGCGGCACTGCAAGCAACGGCACCAACATTGGGTCGACCACGCGCTTGACGAACAATCGTTCCGTCTTCGGCTTCCGAGGTGAAGAGGACCTGGGCGGCGGCACCAAGGCGTTTTTTCAGATCGAGAGCAATCTTTCGATCGACACGGGTCAGGGCCAGATTGCCGGCCGCAATACTGCGGTGGGTCTGTCGGGGGACTACGGCAAGGTCTTTCTCGGACACTGGCAGACGCCATACACCGAGGCAACGTCAAGCTACGATCCGTACTACCCCACCACTGCGGGCTACATGGCGTTGATCAGCAACGGCTCCACATCCAGTTCCAACAACGTGCAGGACACGAGTTCGTTCGATCGCCGCCAGCAGAACATCATCCAGTACCGCAGTCCCACATGGGATGGACTGAGCGGCAGCATGGCCTGGGGCGTCAACGAAGAGAAGCTCAGCGTGCCACGCAACCCGGCGTTGTACTCGTTCGCCGCCAACTACGATCGCGGGCCGCTGAACGTGACGGCCGCCTATGAAATCCATCAGCACTACCAGACGGCCGGCCGCAATGACGACGCCATGAAGATCGGTGTCGCCTACCAGTTCTCGACGACGAAAATCGCCTTGCTCTATGAGCGGCTGCACTATCGCACCGCCACGGGCGACCTCTATCGTAGCGGCTACTACACCTCCATCATTCAACAGCTCGGGTCCGGCAGCGTGCGGGTCGGCTTTGCGCTGGCAAGCAACGGCTCGGGCGACGCGCAGGAAACGGTGGGCTTCTTCCACAGCGGCGCCAACACCGGCGCGATCCAGTTGACCGCCGGCTACGACTACCCGCTTTCGAAGCGCACCGCCCTGTACACGTACTACAGCCGGATCAACAACCGCAGCAACGCCATCTACGACTTCGCCATCAACCAGATCGGCGTCAAGGCCGGTGCGCATCCGCAGACTTTTGCACTGGGTATGCGACACAACTTCTAGGCCGCCGCACCTTTCTGATTTTCCATGCCCTGGAGACGTCCCAGTATTGGCGCTCCTGGCGCTCAACGAATCATGAGGATTACCATGAGCAAAGACATCCTGACCACCACCGCCGGTGCCCCCGTTGTCGACAACTAGAACTCAATGACTGCCGGCCCCCGTGGCCCGATGCTGCTTGAAGACGTGTGGTTCCTGGAAAAACTCGCGCACTTTGATCGTGAGGTCATCCCCGAGCGCCGCGTACACGCCAAGGGCTCGGGTGCGTTTGGCAAATTCACCGTCACGCACGACATCACGCAGTACACCAAGGCCTCGATCTTCGCCCAGTTGGGCAAGGAAACGCCGGTGTTCCTGCGCTTCTCCACCGTGGCTGGCGAACGCGGCGCGGCCGATGCCGAGCGTGACCCGCGCGGCTTTGCCATCAAGTTTTATACCGATGAAGGCAACTGGGATCTGGTGGGCAACAACACGCCGGTGTTTTTCCTGCGCGATCCACTCAAGTTCCCGGACTTCATCCACACGCAGAAGCGGGACCCGCGCACCAACCTGCGCAGCGCCGTCGCGGCGTGGGACTTTTTCTCCAAGAACCCCGAGACGCTGCACCAGGTGACGATCGTGATGAGCGACCGCGGCATCCCCAAGACGTACCGCCACATGGACGGCTTTGGCTCGCACACCTTCTCGCTCATCAATGAAGCCGGCGAGCGCTTCTGGGTGAAATTCCACTTCAAGACGCAGCAGGGCATCCAGAACTACACAAACGAAGAAGCCGCACGGGTGGTCGCGCAAGACCGCGAAAGTGCCCAGCGCGATCTGTACGAAAGCATTGAACGTGGCGACTTCCCCCGCTGGAACCTGAAGGTGCAGATCATGCCCGAGGCCGATGCGGCCAGGTACCACCTCAACCCGTTCGACTTGACCAAGGTGTGGCCGCACAAGGACTACCCGCTGATCGACGTGGGCGTGCTGGAGCTCAATCGCAACCCGACCAACTACTTTGCCGAGTTCGAACAGGCCGCCTTCACACCGGCCAACGTGGTGCCGGGTATCGGCTTCTCGCCCGACAAGATGCTGCAGGGCCGCCTGTTCTCGTACGGCGACACACAGCGCTACCGCCTGGGCGTGAACCACCACCAGATTCCGGTGAACGCACCCAAGTGCCCGTTCCACAACAGCTTTCATCGCGATGGGGCGATGCGCACCGACGGCAACCTCGGCAGCAAGCTCAACTACGAGCCCAACCGTGAGGGCGCGTTCGCGCAGGACCGCTGTGGCGAAGAGCCGCCGCTTGCGCTTGAAGGCGTAGCCGCGCGCCATGACCACCGTGTCGATGCGGACTACTACAGTCAGGCCGGTGCGCTGTTCCGCCTGTTTGACGAAGACCAGCGCCAGCGCCTGTTTGCAACCATCGCGGGGGGCCTGTCGCAGGTGCCGGAAGACATCCAGCGCGCGCAAATCGAGCACTTCACCAAGGCCGACCCGGCCTACGGTGCAGGTGTGAAACGTGCACTTGATCTCGCGTGACACCGCAAATTTCGGCATCAGCCAAAAGCACACTCATCGCTGACCGGTTCGTCGTGTCCCGCTGGCGCACCAACTCCCTCTATTTCCGTGTGCGCCAGCGGCTCTTTTGTTTTGATGGTCGTTTCCCATAGGAGCCCTCATCATGTTCGGCCTCACACAGCTCGGCGTAGTGCACACCCTACTCAGCCTCATCGCAGTGATTGCAGCTGTTGTCGCATTTGCGCAGAATCGGCGTATCGAACCAGCGTCGGTCGCCGGTCAAATCTACGTTGCAGCAACGGTGCTGTCCTGCCTCACCGGCTTTGGCATCTTCCAGCATGGAGGCTTCGGAAAGCCGCATGTGCTTGGCATCCTGACCCTGCTGACTCTCGGTATCGTATGGCTCGCGCGGAAGACGACATTTTTCAGTACGAACGGCCGTCGGGTGGAAACCGTGGCAATGACTGCGACGTTCTTTTTCCACCTGATTCCCGGCATCACCGAAACAAGTACGCGCTTGCCCCTTGGGGCGCCGTTGCTCCCAAACGCTGACGCTCCTGAACTGAAAGTGGCAACTGGCGTGCTGCTGGTTATCTTCCTGATGACCTCAGCACTTCAGGTTCGGGGACTGAACTCCGCAGGCGAAATTTCTGGGGGCGCGCACTATCCAGAATGAGTTGCGAGGCATTGGCACAGTTACACCGTATTCCGCAGCGCAAGAAGTGAGCCGGCGCTCGCCCACGAGCACTGACTCTCCGAGCGCTAGACGCCACGTGCACCGGAACCGTTGAGCGAGGTCCTCATTGATCCGGTCCAAAGCTATAGGTGTGCAACCCCATGCTCGTGCGCCCATTGCTTTTGGGCAGCGCGTACTGCGGTTCGTTGGCCGGCACCGTCACTGCTTTCACGCAGGCGGCTTTTTGGCCAATAGCGGCCATCAACCAGCCTACGCAGCATCTCCCGAGTGTGGAGCAACTGCTCTAAGACCTGCATGGGCCTAGTGTAGCGGCCAAACACTAGGACCTTCTCGCCTTCACGGGTACACCGCTCGATGGCCGCCACTGCGGCGAGAAGAGCCGGGTGGCCGTACACGGGCTCGTCCGCCGCACGCAGGCTTGCCTGCAGTGAAGCGCGCCACCAGCGGCCCGCTGCTGTGCATAGATACATCCTCGCTGTGCCTGAGCAACTCCACGCATTACTTGAACGCACGAGCGAGCTGCGAGGCCGCTCGGTGTTGTACTCGATGCGCCATTTCGCAATCAGTTGCCTGGCAACTACGCGGCTTGAGCTGCCTTCTCGGCGGCACGCCAGCTCTGTGCAGTTGACGCACCGAATTTGGCATTCGCGAGCAAAAAAAAGCAGCCTGCGTTCTACCGCTCTTTTTGGCTTTCGGCCCCGCCCGCGCAAAACATCACCCCATTTTGGAGATATACGTTCTTGCAGCTAGTTTGATGCTGCGCGGGTGGGTCAATCGACCCGCTCGCAACCAGGAATGCAGGAAACACAAATGTTTGTCTATGAAATGTGCAAGGGGCTGAAGCTGCTGGCAGAGGGCGTCAGCACGCTCGGATGGTGGATAGATCCCGAAACAGGGCACAAGTGGGAAAACGCGACGTATATCGACGAGGTACCCGGTCGATACGGGTCGGATGGACTGAAGAGTGCCTCCATCTACACCTACGAGCTACGGCACGAATACTCATTGGAACTCGGGTGTCCTGGTAGGGACTGGCACGACGTCCTGGCGGAAATGGTTGGCTTCGACCGAGACAATCAGGACGCCTATCCCGCTGACGGTCCCTTCATTGAGTTGCTCCATTACGACTACTCGATGGAGACGTTCGGGCCGAGTGCAGCCAGGAAGATTGTCGCGGACTTCGACGCGTGGAATGACCGGGCATCGAAGGCCATGGTGAAAGTGGAAATCTATAAGAAAGATGCAGATGCGCCTGATTTCTTGCACTACAAGCCGTCAAAACTTGTCGGCGTGAAGCATTTCAACGACCACGCGTTCTACTTGACCTACTGGTGGCTGCGCTCGTGTTTCGCGAATGCGACTGAGAACGGCGTTGTGAGGTGCTACTACAAGTTATGAACTTGCGACAGCGACCCACTTGTATATGGAAAAACGACACGCATCTTGCGGCTACAACTCACGCGACGCAGGCAAATTCTCAGGAACAGGTCGAGAACAGGGGCACATATTTTTTTTGCCGGTACCCTCGGAAACTTGACCTCCACATCGCTTTCACTTGACCTCTACATCGCGTGGACTTGACCTCCACATCGCGCTCACTTGACCTCGACAGCGCGACACCTGGCGATCAGGGCAAAATTTGAGGCCAAACCAAAGCAGTTCTTCGTCGTGACGCCACCGCTTAGTATTTATAGACTTTGTAGCATAGGTAGCCCTGCTACCTGGTCTTGGTGCTGGCGAGACGCGCCTCAGTCCAAGACCTCTGAGGCACTACGGTATGAGCGTCCATCGAACTGCCCTCCCCAGTCACCTTTCGATGAGGACCAGACGCGATATGGATTGGCTATCAAGCGCCGCCGACAGCGGACCCCCTGGTTGCCATACATTTCTACACATCTACATTTCTATCGAGCCACATAGGTAGATAGATACACGGACTTGTTACGAGCCGCCCGACACAATTGGTCCTGCGAGCCCGCAAGCCGTCTCTCCTGCGCTGAACTGAGGGCAACCAGGGAGCGCGGTTGCGGTTGGCCTCCACGTAAATGGCATGACGCCTCAGCAATGCGTGGATGAAGTCGTTAGAGCATTGCCAGACTGGGGAAGAAACCACCAATCCATTGTGCGACTGGGGGATCAGGCTGCGCAGTTTGCGGAGGCGGCCAAGCGCGACATCTTGCTGAGCGGTATCAGCAATAGGCGGACAAGACGCATCTTTACCCCAAGGCATCGGCAACGCTAACCAGCGTCGCTGACGGCTGGCGCCAGCAGGCAACAGAAGAGGACACGCGCGCAGAGCAAGGCAAGATGAAATGGTAAGCACGGTGAGCAGGCACATCTCGCTCTGGGCGTATCCCCGTGAACTCGGGAAAATGCGTTGAGCAATATGACACTTACCGCCATGCACCGCGGTGCCAGAGCCGAGAGCGATCCCCTTGCGCTCATACTCGTCGACTGGCTGCATGGGGCACCGTGGCAGATTTCCACTCTCCCCTGGTCGACCTTAACGTCGTAGGTGCCCCCGAGCGTGGAGACCACCCGGTTTTCTTGAACAGGCAACATGGAATAGTCCTTACAGCCGGGGCACGTAAAAGAGATTTCAGGCAGTCGCGTGTGTGGCAGCCTTGGGGCCTCGCCTCCATTGCGCAGCCCCAGCTGTTCATCCGCCACGGCTTCCAGCGAACGATTCGTGGTGCGCGGGCCGAAGGTCAGCACAGGGATGGCAAACGCAATGTAGATTGCGGCGGCGGTCCACGTCACGTACTGCAGGCCACCTGCTGTCACGAGTGCCGCGCCCATTACGCCGGATGCCCCACCACCGACCCGTGCACCCGACATCACGATGCCATTGCCCAAGGCACGCAACTGCGTCGGCATCGTCTCGGGGATGTAGGTGTAGTAGGCGTTGAGCACGAAGCCGCTGAAGACGGCGAGCGCGCCGCCGATAACGGCTACGGCCCAATAGCTGGTGGAGAGGACGAGCACGCCCAACGCCAAGGAACAAAATCATGCAAACGAACGCCTCCAACGACGAAGGTATCGCCTCCATCTCCTTCCCAATCGCCAGCAAGCGGGCCAAAGTCGACGAAGAAACCATCATCTTCTTGAAGGGCGACACCAGGCTGCGAAGGCAGCTTCGTTGGGACAGCGAGATCAGCCAGGTCATTGCGGTCCCCGAAAAGGATCGACTTGATCGGCACGTTGCCAGATGGCGACGAAAATATGCTTCAGCACACCAGCCACGAGGCACATGGTGGTCGCTACGTTGCCGCCGTTCGCCGATTTGATTGCGGTTTGCGACGCCGCGTGGCGTTTGCCGGCTTCGTTAGACCCGCAGATAGACAGTCGCGGAGGTAACCGACAAACGATTGAATGCGGGGCGATTCTGCGTTGGCATGTGCAACGATAGCGTGCAAGATCAGCGGAGCGGGCTCCCAGCCCTGCAGCACGAGCGCCAGCCGACCGTCCGCAAGATACGGCGCCGCGACGAATTCCGGCAACGTCACGATTCCCTGACCAGCGCAGGCAGCGTTCGCCAGCACATTGCCGTTGTTGCATGAAAAGCGCCCATGGACGGGAAGTCGAATCACTTCACCTCTGCGCTTCAAAATCCACGTAGGGCCGGAGGAGAGGTTTCCGTATAGCAGGCACTCGTGTTTCAGCAGGCCTTCCGGCGTCAGGGGTGCGCCATGCCGGTCTAGATAATCGGGCGCTGCGCACAGCATGCGTTTGATCTGCCCAAGCTCGTCCGAATACAGTTCGGCATCCACTGACGGAGACAACCGGACCGTGACATCGGCCGTCGCCAACGGCGCGTCAGAAATTTCGTCGCTCAGTTGAAGCTCGAGTTCGATATCCGGATGGCTTTCGAGATAGCCGGGGATGTACGTCGAAAGCACGGCTTGCCCCCACATCAACGGGGCGTTGACACGGATCTTGCCGCGTACGCCACGCGCGTGAAACACCGTGTTCCGGTCTGCGGTGCGCAAGCCCTCTACTAGTGGCCGAATCTCTCTGACATAGGCCTCCCCTGCCTCGGTCAACGCGGCACGGCGCGTTGTCCGCTGGATAAGCACAACGTCCAAGCGCGCTTCCAGTTCGGCCACCGCCTTGCTGACATAGTCGCGCGACTTTCCAAGCCGCCGACCCGCGGCAGCAAAGCTTCCCGCATCCGCCGCGACGACGAGCGCTTCAAGCGTATCCAATTGATCCATTGTCTTTATTCAATAGACAAACTGTATCCGATTGTTCATCTAGTCACAGACAAAAGCAACGTCTATAAATGCAACCGTTTGATCTCGAGACGCTGCCACAACACCTGGCTGCGATCGCTCGCCGGCGGCGATTCGCTTTGTCGTTCGCTGCCCTCCACGTCTGCGCTCACAAGGATTACGCGATGAAAAACCTCTTCTCCCCGGACAACGCCGTCATGCTTCTGATTGACCATCAGCGGGGAACCATCAAGCTGGCAACGTCGACTCCCTATGAAGAGATTGTGCGCAACACGCGCGCATTGGCGCGCACGGCCATTGAGTCCGACATGCCACTCGTGCTGACATCCAGCCAGGAAGACCATTTCCAAGGGCTCCTCCTTGACGACATCCAGCACATTGCACCGCAGGCCTACGAGAACCGTATCAAGCGCCCCGGTGTCGTCGACTGCTGGATGTATGAGCCCTTCAAGCAGGCAGTACTGGCGACTGGTCGAAAGAAGATCATCATGGCCGGCCTGACCAACGACGTCTGCATCGTCTACCCCGCCATCAGCGCGGTGGAAGACGGCTTTGAGGTGCAGGTCGTTGCGGATGCAGGCGGCTCGCCCACACAGATGGCAGATCAGACCTCTCTTGATCGGATGGCGAAGCACGGCGTCACCATTACCACCACCAACCAGTTGTTGGCGGAGCTTGCAACCGACTGGGCCAGCCCGCGCGGCGCGGCAATCCAGACGATTCTCTATGAAGAGAACCTCAAACATCTCGTAGAGGCATAACGCGTGCAATCGGGGGCTCCATTCATGTCGAGCAAGTCGTTATGAACGCGTCAAGCGCAGGGGCGCTTGCCCCGTTCCTGTTGCCGCCGCCTCGTTACGCCGACAATGCCTTTGAGCCCCTGTTGAGCAGGAACGCCGTCAGACGCCTGCGTCAGGTGCAGCAGGCGCATGTCGACGCCGTCAACGCGGCACTTCGAGAGCACGATGCGTGGCTCGGCCAGACGATCGAGGCGTTGTTGCGTCGGTCTTCGGAAATGCCGGTCGCCCTGAAGCAAGTGGTACTCAACAGCGGTGCCGGTCATGCCAATCACCAGTTCTTCTGGAAGATTGTCCGCCCAGCACCGTTGCTGGATCCGTCGGGCCCGCTGCTGACGCACATCGAGAAACGGTTTGGATCGTTCGACGCGTTTCGCACCGTGTTCAAGGACGCTATGGTCGGCCTTGGCGGAGACGGCTGGGTCTTTCTTGTGATGGACCCGGAAAATGCGATGCACATGGACGTAATCGCACTACCGGGCAATGCAAACGTCCTTCCGCTCGGGAAAGCCGGACTGCTGGTGTGCGACGTCTGGCACCATGCATGGGCCGGAGACTATGCTGATCCAGAGGAATGGCTCGAGGCATTTTGGCGGCTTGTGGATTGGGAGGTGGTTGCCACGCGTCACGCCGGCATTTTGGCCGGCCTCAAGCAGTTGTAAGCCTGACCGCGCGTGGGAATTGGTCCCGCGTCGAAGGAGAGATGTACGACATCTCCAGGTGCCCGCACCAAGCCTGCCTACCCAGGTTGTGGCCGAAACCGACAGTCAGCCCGATGCCTGGCAATTCGCTGCGACCGACCTCCGCGCCCGTTCGGCCAAGCGCGGAAAGCTCTCGGCGGCAAAATCGATGAAGCTCCTGACCTTCGGTGCAAGGTAGCGGCTGCTTGGATACACGGCATGCACCTCCGCCGTGGGCGTGTGCCAATCGGCCAGCACGCGCACGAGGCGCCCCGCCTCTACTTCAGGCCCCGCCACCATCAACGGGAGCCGGCCAATACCGAGCGAACCGAGCACGGCGTCACGCACCGCAAAGCTGTTGTTCACACGCAGCCGCGGCACGGTATCGATGGACAGTTGCTGACGCGCTTGCGCAAGAGTCCAGCCCGCGCGGTGCGAGCCGGCAGAAAACATGATGAGGCTATGCGCGTCCAGCTGATCTGCGGATTGCGGCACGCCGTGCCGTTGCAGATAGCGCGGACAGGCAAACAGGCCATACTCCAACTCGCCCAACTTGCGCGCCACGAGCCGGCTCTCGGGCAGCGGCCCGATGCGGATAGCCAGATCGAACCCTTCATGCACAAGGTCGATTACACGAGACGTGTATTCCACATCGCACGACACCATCGGGAACCGCGCCAGAAACTCCTGCACCCAGCCAGTGACGGCCAGCATGCCGAATTCAACACCGCAAGTCAGGCGTAGCTGTCCGCGCGGTTCGCTCTGCGCGTGTTGCGCAACGCGGCGCGTCTCCTCCACCGCAGCAAGAATGCCGACCGATCGCTCAAACACCTCCCGGCCAGTTTCCGTGACCGAAAGCGTGCGCGTTGTCCGCTCCAGAAGCTTGGCACCCAGCTCGGCCTCGATCTGCGCAAGCACCCGGCTCAGGTAGCCCTTGTTCGTGCCCAAAAGCTCGGCTGCACGGGTAAAACTGCCCGATTGCACCACTTTTACGAAGATCTCCAGCTGCGCGAGCGTCATGAATTGTTGCCCTTATGGATAACGATGAGTCGCTTTATTGTGTATTTAACTTCCCGGAGAAAACAACAACAATTCCCACATCCAGCCCTGCACAGAGACAGCCCATGAGCCTGCAAGACCCCAATCCCCTGAATCCGAATACGCCAAAGCGGGTTGCCATTGTTCTATCCAACCCTGCCGTGTCCACCACGACAGGCTGGCCCGTGGGCTTCTGGTGGAGCGAGCTGACGCACCCGTACTTTGCATTCAGTGAAAAGGGCTACGAAGTGGCGCTCTTCAGCCCTAACGGCGGCGCCTGCGAGGCCGACGCCATGAGCGCCCCGGGTGACGCAAGCGGGTACTCCGCGAACGACTTAATCAGCCAGGGCTTTATCCATACGCCGCGCTTGCGCGCACTGGTCGACTCCACCCGCAAGGTCGACGAAATAGACGTCGAGGCATTTGACGCCATCGTGGTGGCCGGCGGCCAAGCGCCGATGTTCACCATGGAAGCGGCCGTCAACCTGCATGCAAAGTTTGTGGAGTTCTACATGGCAGGCAAGGTGGCGGCGGCGCTATGTCACGGCGTGTCGATTCTGAACTTTGCGAGGTTGCCATCAGGGGAATACCTGGCCAAGGGCAAGACGGTAACCGGGTTTGCCAATGTCGAAGAGGCATTTGCCGATGACGCCGTCTGGAACATGAACCTGCTCTCGCGCGATCGCCATGTCATGCCGTGGTGCATTGAAGATGCGATGCGCCGCATCGGCGCGAACTATGTGCAGGCCGGTTTGTGGCGCAGCTTCGCCGTACGCGATGGCAACCTCATCACGGGCCAGCAAAATTTCTCGGGCATGGAGACGGCGGAGCTTGTCATCCGGGCGCTGGGCGAATAACGGTCTGAATCACGGCTTTCATTACCCCCTTCCATGCAACCATCTCAATCCATGCCAGTCGCGATTCTTGGAGCCGGCCAAGTCGGTCAGTCACTCGGTTCGGCGCTTCTTGCCGCCGGATACCCCGTGCGTTTCGGTGTGCCCGAGCCGGAAAAATATCGGCATCTGGCAACAGCGACCGAAGACCGCAGTGTGGTGGTCACGACCGTAGAAGACGCTATTGAAACGGCGGACCTCGTCATCCTGGCAACGCCGTATGCAGCCGCGCTCCAGATCGCACGGGCCATCCCTCAGTGGACAGGCCGAATCTTGGTGGACGCGACCAATCCGATCGCGCCAGGGCTGGTGGGCCTTTCGATCGGCACGACCAGTTCAGGCGCCGAGGAAATCGCCAGGGCAGCACCCACCGCGCGCGTCGTCAAGGCCTTCAACACCACCGGCTTTGAAAATATGCGCGACCCACGCTATCCCGGCGGCAACCTGTTCATGCCGGTGGCCGGCGACGACGCCGCCGCGCGGCAGCGTGTGATGGCGTTGGCTATGGCCCTGGGATTCGACGCGGTCGACATGGGCGAACTGAAAGCCGCGCGCTACCTCGAACCGTGGGCCATGGTGTGGATCGAGATGGCGCTCAAGCTTGGCCATGGCCGGCACTTCGGTTTCGTGCGCATGCGGTCCATGAACGCAGACACGTAAACGCGCCAACGGAATGACAGAACTCCGGCAGACACACTTCGTTTGGAATCACAACGCCAAACGCCACCCTCCCGATACCGCACTGAACCGCGCAGAACACGGAATCGAATATCGGAAGTGTGTGCGATGTGGAGCAACCTATGTCTTATCGCTTTCAAACCACAGACAGCGCCCTCGTGCTGCTAGCCCTCGCCTTCCCGTCCGCGAGTCATGGGGAATTTGTGTATGGCTACGAATTGAATACCCAGGTCCATTCGCGCCATCCCGCCCCAAAGGCTCAGGGCGATGAGCCCCGGAACAATCGCGGTATCTCTCCATCGCAAGGCGCGCCCGGCGCTTCTGCCGCTGCCGACGAGCGCGGCCAGCCGGACGACGCCTCGTGCCAAGGCAGCCAGATGGACACGACGCGAACGCCAACGTGCAGCAATCGTGCTCGCTAGCTCCACCGGCGCGCCAACATCATGGCCCTGCAATCCGCGCGGGCCCGTTTTATCGACGACAATAGCGGCGGTTCCAGCGCGTTTTCACCCGCGAGATCCAGCATCAAAACTGATAAGCAAGAATTGCTCCGACAATCCAGTTGCGCCCGGGAGCTCCCTCAAAGTAGCGACCCTGCCCCGTGTTTGATGCGCCTGACGCATCATTGACGATCAACGAGCCGATATAGCGTTTGTTGAAAAGGTTGCCTACGCAGAAGATGAGGATCATCGGCGAGTTGCTGCCCCATCGATGGGCGCCGAAGGTGGTACCTTGCTGGCCCGCAACTTCATTCACAGCAAAACGCCCTCGCCGGGTGCCTACAGCCAACCAAGCTACGCGATTGCCTTCCTGGATGAGCAATTCTTTGTCTTGAAGAGCTGAGGGCTCTTTGAACTCTCACTTGCTCTTTTATTTCTGGTGACGATCGTGTTGTATGGGGCATCCATATTTGCGATAGTGAATGAAAGCCAATAGGTGAAACTACGCTATGGATAAGAAAGCGGTGAGCCGCGAGTTGCGCGAGCAGTTTTTTCCATGTCTCACGAATGCGGGATTCAAACGAAATGGCGACATCGCACGACGTGAGCTTCCTGGCGGGGTGGTGCACGTGGTCGAGATACAGCATCGTGCTCGGGGTCACGTATTTCAGGTCAAACTCGGCGCACATCTCCTTGCCCTGGGCGATATCGCCGGCGGTGAATTACCGGCCCCACAGGCGTTCCGTGACTTCGATTGCGCTTGGCGTGGATCAATCATCTCTGGCTTCCGAAATGATTCCGATGCCGAGTTCGCGTATGGCGCGACAGAGCAGGATGCAACGGAGTCGGTTGCTTTCCTCGTATCCGAGTGGCCCCGGCAATCTGATGCATTTTTCGCTCCATTCGCTGCATATCCCAGAACTTTCCACAATGCGGCCCGAGCCGTGGCAGCGAATGCGGAGCTACACCATCCGGCGCATTTGCTGACGTGGGCGCGGGTTGCACACATCCTTGGGGACTCATTACTCGAGCGTTGCATCGCCGAGGTGGCACTACCGCGTGTACCCGAGCGCGCGGTGTCGCTGCGCGAGAATCTACAGGCAATTATCGAACGGTGAGGAACTGTTCAATTCGCTCAATCGCCACCTTCAAGTTGCCTTCGCCGGGGGCTTACATCGACGTAGGTAGATACATCCTCGTTGTGCCTTAACAACTCCACGCATTGCTTGAGCGCACGAGCGAGCTGCGAGGCCGCTCGGTGTTGTACTCGATGCGCCATTTCGCAATCAGTTTCCTGGCAACTACGCGGCTTGAGCTGCCTTCTCGGCGGCACGCCAGCTCTGTGCAGTTGACGCACCGAATTTGGCATTTGCGAGCAAAAAAAAACAGCCTGCGTTCTACCGCTCATTTTGGCTTTCGGCCCCGCCCGCGCAAAACATCACCCTATTTTGGAGATATACGTTCTTGCAGCTGGTTTGACGCTGCGCGGGTGGGTCAGCCCAGAGGTCGGGGTCGTCCATCTCCGCTATCCAGCAGAACTGCAAGTCTCCAAGTTGGATGCGAATCATCTGCAGCTTGATTCCATCGTCGAGCGGGATATATCCAAAACCGAGACTGCCTTTTCCGATTTTTGGCCCCAGAAAATGCTTCTGCTTTTCCCCAATATGGCACGTCAACACAGGAAGATTTCCAGGCAATCCGCGCGCATTCTTGAACTCCACTCCAAATGACTGGAGCTCCTTCAGTTCACCGATTGCCAGAAAGCTCGTTCCCGTCGTGAATTCCGTTTCCACTTCTTCAATCCTACATAAATTTTTAAAGGTAAGCACGCCATCGAATCAAACTCTGCAGATCATTCCCCTTTTGGCATAGACGCACCGACAAGGAAATCAGAATCTGCTATTTGATATGGCGTGCGGAAGATCTGCTTCTACCCTGCCCCGCAAGCAGCTTGATCTGGGTGATTTCCTGTCGAGGATGGCCTGAACTTCAGGCCACGGTTAGCCATGTGACAACTATGACGTCTAACTCGTATCAGTGCTTTGCTTCCTGCAATTGCCACAAGGGCAAGTGCTCCAGCGGAGAACGCGCAGAATTCACCCACTCACTAGGCGATAGGACCAACTTGACGTCCTTCATGTCGTCGGGACGGGGAACTGGCGGCACCCGATTAGTCATGTAAGGATATGCGGCTTGGTGGCCCTTGGCGTACTCAACCATACTGGCCCAAGGCTCCACGTCACCCCACATATCGTTCTTGTGCAGCAGTTCGCGCGGCTCTTCCATGGCGCAATCCGGCATCTCCGGCATATATGTCCGGTAGACCCATTCATTGTCCAGCTCAACGCCGATAACAATCGGCAGGAACTTCGACTCCTTCCACAAATAAATGTCCTGCCAAGTATCCTGGTCCTGCGCGTCAGCAAGCCAGAGAACTTCGAGTTCGCCGACCGACAGTTTCATCTTAATAACCGGATGCCTGCCAAGCACGACGCTTTCAAAGGTCATTGTCGCAGGCGACAAATCCTCCGGCAGGCTGGCCAGGCTCGCCGCATTCATCGAGCAGGTCAGCGCCGCCACAGATATAGGCATTCCGTGTGGAATCTCCGGTGTAGGGCAGAATTTCATGAAGAAAGTCAGGGAACCGACGGCATGTACGCCATCACCAAAATCGTTCATTCTTTTCATATCACTTGCAGTTGTTGGTTTATCGCACGACACATGGTCGCAAGTACCCTGCGGCCGCCGATAATGGCGACCGCTGTCTGATCAAAGAGTGATGACGTACTCAGCAAACTCGAGATGCTGAGGGGCGTTTTCTGAAAGCCACGAAAACTGCCTCGTATGCGAGGAGTGCCGACAAGGAAATCAAGATCTGTTATTTGGTATAGCGCGCGGAAGATCATTTTCTGCCTTTAAGCACAACGGCGTAATTAGGCGATTTCCTGTCGCGGATGACCGCATATTAATGGGCGAACCACGTAAAAAGAAGAGCTTCGATGCCTCCCTTTGGAGGGATTGCGAAGCTGTTTGGAAAAACTGGTGCGAATTAGTAGTTAAATTTTTTATTAGAGTAACTCCTCTAATTCCAGATTTTCGAGACCATTGGCACAATATGGCGACGCCTCGGGCGTTGCCTTTTGTGGCCACGGACGATGGGCGAAGTACCCCGGTCGCAGCGCGCGGACTGCCCGCCAAGAGCAGCTACCACGCCCGTCTGGTCGAGAGTGAGGGGGGCCGCGCCGCAGCCATCGAAGCCAACAGCACCGATCCCGAGGCCATCAGCCGAGCGGTGGCGCAGGCAGTCGAACGATTTGGCGCGATCAGCGTCGTGGTGGTCAACGCCGGCATTTTGACTATGCGCACTATTGATGCGGTTTCCCTGGAGGAGCTTGACAGGATGCGCGACATCAATGTGCGTGGGGTATTTCTCTCCATTCAGGCAACGGCCCCCATTTGGTGAATGGGGGGCAGGTCATCACCAGTCTGGCCATGCTCGCCTCAGTGGCCGCGAGTTGCGGACGGGCCGATCCCTGAGGACCTGGCCGAGCTATCATGAAAAGTCGGGAAACTCGAAGTCGTGGCAAGCGCCACGGAAGACATGAACGTCCCTGAGCTTCACGAAGCGCACTACGCTTACGTGCGCGACATTGCCGACAGGGTTGGTTTGCCGCCAGAAGTGGTCGCACCGGTCTTTCGCGAGACGCTGCTGACGCTGACTGCGGAGGCAACGGTAGAAACGTACGTGGTTCTGCTCGCAGCCAAGAAAACGTTGTCGAAGCTTAAGAGCACGGCTGCCAGTGGCAGCGCCCCCTTTCGTGGTAACTATTGAGCAGGCCAGAGTAAGCGGGCGCAGCTTCGTGACTATTTGAGCGAGACACTACGCAGCCCAAACCATATCCACGTCGCGCAGCAAGTGACCACCAAGAATGTAGTCACCCAGCTTTGCTGCTTTCGCCTCAAGTTGAGTTAGCTCGGCAGCAGGTAGATTGTCCAGATCGAATTGGCAGTAGAGATTCCGCTGCCGGAATGAGGTCTTCGCACGCGCAAGTCCAGCAGCCAGTGCTTCCAGTGATTTGACCGCGATACTCTCGTGCCCTCGGAACTCGACACGAACGCCTACAGCCCGCCCGAGCCGGCCAAGCTCAACGGCGTCTTGCCAACCTGACTCGTAGTCCAGTTCGACAACTGCGACACCGCCAGACCCCACCAGCCGCAGGGCCTCTTCCTTGGTACCGGCGCGCGCCGTGGTTGTCGTCATATGGCCGTTCCGCGGAATTCGCGAGGGCATGCGTACCCCTTGTTCTGTTTGCATCATCTTTTTGTTCGAGCGCACTCAGATGGGCGCTGCCTGCTTGGTTGAGCCGACCGCTATTGGCCATCACTTGGACGAGAGGTCAGCTGCACTCGCCGCGCGTTGTTGGCGGCTCATCCGCCACATCGAGCGGGCGCTCATTGACGGGATGTCTTTGGCCTCAGATACTGGATAAATATACAGTATCTCAGCCATGCCAGCACGTGACGTTCCCACCTCCGCAAACCAGCGTAAGAAGCTCTCTTCAGCAGCGCTTCGCGCCGTCTGGCAGCGCAATCCCACGCCCGACGTGCGCGACCTGCTCTGGGAAATCTATCGTCTGCAAGACATCGCCAGACAGGCGTACGGCGTTCTCACGCTGGCGCGGCTGTGGGGCATCGATAAGCCCTTCTTGGCGAGATTGAATGCGCTTGATTCGGCATTGTTCGCCGAGCCAAGCCTCTGGGAGCGGCCGATTAGTTGGTCGACGGAAGAAGAGCAGGCGTTGAAACGCCTGTCGCGTGGCCGGCGGTAGCGTTACCGCGTTGGGGGATTCCACATGTCGTTTCCACTACGGCGCCGCTTCCCGCCGCTCACCAGAAGGCGCCTGCAGGAAATTCAGCAGCAGTATGGCCACGACCCTGTTGTGCGCCGACTGCTATGGGAAATCAAATGCCTGCAGGTTGTCATCATGCGCGCACGGCAGCTCGAGCAGTCACTGCCGCCGGGTGAAGGCACAACCGATACAGGCCTCATCCTTGGCGCGCTTCGAGACGAATTGGCGGCTGAGTCCTGGTTGCGGGAGTGGGAGTACGAGATAGACACGTGCGGAAAGATGCCACCATGAAGAATGCCTACAATGGTCCATCGCGTCCTGGGCATGGGGAGGAGCGTGATGTGTACCAACTACTCGCCGGCGAAGGTCGAACGCTTGAGGGTGCTCCTGGGCCTTGGTCCTCCGCTTGAGTACCCGCCAGAGACATTCCCTGATTACGATTCCCCGCTCATCCTCATCAACAAAGACGGCAAGCAGGACTGCGTCGTAGCCAACTTTGGATTCGCGCCCGCCGAGTACGCCCGCGCGGGCATTCCCAATCCAGTGAACGCGCGTGCAGAAACCGTGGCCACCAATCGAATGTTCGGCAAGTACTGGAGAGCTTGCAATCTCTGCATCGTGCCCGTCGAGGCCATCTACGAGCCCTGCTACGAGTCGGGTCACAACGTGCGGCACAAAATCTGGATTAAGGGTGAAGCCGAGTTCGGTATCGCTGGCGTCTGGCGCACTTGGGAGTCGCCCGCAGGTGGACCGCCACGTTACGCGTTTGCAATGCTGACGCTGAACGCAGACGACCACGCCATCTTCAAACGCATGCACAAGCCGACCAACCCAGATGGCACTCCAAACGAAAAGCGCGGGGTTGTCATGTTGAGGCGCGACCGATGGGGTGAGTGGCTGGCTTGCCGGGACCAGGAGGTGGCTCGAACCTTCCTGTCGCTCTATCCGGCGGAGTTGATCGAGGCAGCGCCTGCGCCACTAGAGAAGAAGCCAAAGGCGCAGAATCCGCGATCCGCGAGCGGCGATCTGTTTTGAAGTCGGACAAAAAAGGCCAGTAATACCGGGACTTTCCCCCTAGCTACCAAAGACCGTTGCACACTTTGGACGCGCAAAAGCTATTTCGCATATCTAGCACGGTAACCGAGGCACGCGTCTACCCGCGCGAAATTGCCAAGCGCGCTCTGCATCACAATGCGGCAGCCGTCATCCTGGCCCACAACCACCCCACCGGCCACGCCGAACCCAGCGAATCCGACATCGTCCTGACCCGCGAGCTATGCCGCGCGCTGGCGTTGCTTGACGTGATCGTTCTGGATCACATGATCGTCGGTCGCACCACGGTCTATGGCTTTCTGGAACACGGCAAGATGTAGCGCTGACGCCGCCTCACAGGTTGCACAACGGCAATCCACTGATCTCGTTGATTTGCCAGCCGTTTTGTGTGTATAATCCGCGTTTCGCTGAAGTCCCACCTCTACAGTGGCGCTGCGCTTGGTTTGGTCAAGGTCTGGCCAAAAGCGCCCGGTCGCAAACTGTAGCCAACGTATTTAGTTAGGAGTGCTCCATGGCACGCGTCTGTCAAGTGACCGGGAAAGCGCCGATGGTCGGCAATAACGTTTCCCACGCAAACAACAAGACCAAGCGCCGTTTTCTGCCGAACCTGCAGAACCGCCGCTTCTGGGTCGAATCCGAAAACCGCTGGGTGAGCCTGCGCGTCTCGAACGCCGGTCTGCGCCTGATCGATAAAAAAGGCATCGACGAAGTGCTCGTGGATCTGCGCGCACGCGGCGAAGTCTAATTAGGAGTTAACTCATGGCCAGCAAAGGCGGACGCGACAAGATCAAGCTGGAATCGACCGCAGGTACGGGTCATTTCTACACGACCACCAAGAACAAGCGCACCAAGCCGGAAAAGATGGAGATCATGAAGTTCGATCCCGTCGCCCGCAAGCACGTCGCTTACAAGGAAACCAAGATCAAGTAATCCTCGCGATTGCATTGTCTTGTTTCCGTCGGCACGACCGACAGCAAAAACCCGCTTCAAGGCGGGTTTTTTGTTGCCTGTCGCATTTGCCCGCAGGGGCGCGAGGCGCGGTGTACACTGCTTCTCTTTTCGATTGACACGCGACTGTGCTAGGGCTTGCCCCGGTCCGCAGCCGCGTCTGCCCAGCGTCTCGCGTCTCCCATGAATTTCGATGTTGCCGTTGTCGGCAGCGGCCTGGCGGGCCTGACCGTCGCCCTGCACCTCGCCGATCACCGCCGTGTGGTCGTCATCAGCAAACGCAGCCTGCCGGAAGGCGCCAGCGATTGGGCGCAGGGTGGCATTGCCGCCGTGCTAGATTCGGGCGACAGCCATGACGAGCACGTCGACGACACGCTCATCGCCGGTGCTGGCCTATGCGACGAGGCTGCCACGCGCTACATCATCGAGAACGGGCGCTCAGCCATCGAATGGTTAATCGGACACGGCGTGCCGTTCACGCGTGACGAGCAGGCTGAACTCGGCTTCCACCTCACGCGCGAAGGCGGCCATCGTCACCGCCGCATCATTCACGCCGCGGATGCCACCGGCCATGCCGTGGTGACGACGCTGGTGGAAAAAGTCCGCAATCACCCGAACATCACGCTACTGGAAGACCACTTCGCGATCGACCTGATTACCGATGCAAAGCTGGGCCGGCCAGGTATGCATTGCCACGGTCTGTACGTGCTCGACTGCAAGAGCGGGCGAGTCAAAACGCTTACCGCCAGCCAGACCGTGATGGCCACCGGCGGCGCGGGCAAGGTCTACCTTTATACGACGAACCCGGATACGGCCAGCGGCGACGGCATCGCCATGGCGTGGCGCGCGGGCTGCCGCGTGGCGAACATGGAGTTCATCCAGTTCCACCCGACCTGCCTCTACCACCCGTTCGCCAAATCCTTCTTGATTACCGAAGCCGTGCGTGGTGAGGGCGGCAAGCTGATCCTGCCGGATGGCACACGCTTCATGCCCGCACACGATGAACGCGCCGAACTGGCCCCGCGCGATATCGTTGCCCGCGCCATCGACTTTGAGATGAAGAAGCGCGGCCTGGACTGTGTGTACCTCGACATCAGCCACCAGAGCCCCGCATTCCTCCAGGAACATTTCCCAACCATCCTGGCGCGCTGCCTGGAGTTGGGCATCGACATCACGCGCCAGCCGATTCCGGTGGTGCCCGCCGCGCACTACACATGCGGCGGCGTGGTGACCGATCACATCGGCCGCACAGACATCACCGGCCTGTACGCCGTGGGAGAAACGGCCTACACCGGCCTGCACGGCGCCAACCGGCTGGCGAGCAATTCGCTGCTGGAATGCATGGTGATCGGGCGCGGCGCGGCAGAAGACATCCTTGCCCAACCCCAGTCAAAGCCAACTGCCATTCAGATGCCGGCGTGGGATGAGAGCCGCGTGACAGACGCCGATGAAGAAGTCGTCGTCTCGCACAACTGGGACGAGCTGCGCCGCATGATGTGGAACTACGTCGGCATCGTGCGCACGAACAAGCGGCTCGAACGTGCGCAGCATCGCATTGCACTGCTGCGCGAAGAGATTGCCGAGTACTACAAGAATTTCCGTGTGAGCCACGATCTGCTGGAACTGCGCAACCTCGTCGAGGTGGCCTCGCTGATCGTCGACGGCGCGCTGTCAAGGCACGAGAGCCGCGGCCTGCATTTCTCGCGCGACTACCCCGAGACACTACCCAAGGCACTGCCGACGGTCATGCAGCCGACCCATCGGCAGATCGCCCGCAGGAACTAGTCAGACTGACTCGACGATACGCAGGGAGTAGTCGGTGGCGCGCACGTCCTTCGTGAGCGCGCCGACGGAGATGCGGTCCACGCCCGTCTCGGCAAATGCGCGGATCGTGTCGATGTTCACGCCGCCGGACACTTCCAGCAGCGCCCTGCCCGCCGTCACGCGCACGGCCTCCCGCATGGCGGGCGTGTCGAAGTTATCAAGCAGCACGGACGTGGCGCCGGCCGCCAGCGCTTCATCCAGCTGCGCGAGCGTTTCCACCTCAACCTGAATCGACACCCCGGTGTTCAGCGCCTGCGCTGCGCGCAGGGCTGCCGTCACGCCACCCGCCGCAGCGATGTGGTTTTCCTTGATGAGGATGCCGTCGTACAGCGCCAGGCGCTGGTTCTCGCCCCCACCGATGCGCACGGCGTACTTCTGCGCCAGGCGCAGACCGGGCATCGTCTTGCGTGTATCGAGCACGCGAGCGCGCGTACCCGCAATGACATCGGCATAGCGCGCTGTTGCGGTCGCCACGCCAGAGAGCAACTGCAGGAAATTCAGCGACGGGCGCTCGGCAGTCAGCAGCGAACGCGCCGGGCCCTCGATCTCGCACACCACCGAATCGGGCGACATGCGATCGCCCTCCTGCTGATGCCACGTCACGCGCAGCGACGGATCCACCGCGCGCATGCAGGCGTCAAACCAAGGCGTGCCGCACAGCACGGCGTCTTCACGCACGATCACGCGCGCACGCGCATGGCGATCGGCGGGAACCAGCAAGCCCGTGCGATCCCCCGTACCGACGTCCTCGGCAATGGCGGCGGCCACGTTAGCGGCCAGCGCTTCACGCAGCGCCGGGCCAAAACTATCGAAAATCGCCTGTGCGGCGTTCACGTTCATTTGAGTTGCCGTCATGCCGGGCCAATTCCTTGAAAGAGCTGTGCGTTGGCCGCCAGGTCACCCTGCGGTCGGACCGCGGCCTTCTCACGTGCGGAGAAATCAAGCATGCGGTCAATGCAGACCACGGCCTGTTTGCCGATCACTGGATCGACGTGAATTTCGTTGCGGCCGGTTTCCAGCACCTCGGCCAGGTTCGTGAGCGCATTCATCGCCATCCACGGGCAATGCGCGCAGCTCTTGCAAGTGGCGCTATTGCCGGCGGTCGGTGCTTCGATGAAGCGCTTGCCCGGCGCAGCCATGCGCATCTTGTGCAGGATGCCGTTGTCGGTCGCCACGATGAACTCCTGCGCCGACAGCGACTGTGCTGCCGCAATCAGTTGCGAGGTCGAGCCCACCACATCCGCCTGCGCCACCACCGAGGCTGGCGACTCCGGATGCACGAGGATCTTCGCGTTCGGGTGCTCAGCGCGCAGCAGGTCCAGCTCGACACTCTTGAACTCGTCATGCACCAGGCACGAGCCCTGCCACATCAACATGTCGGCGCCGGTCTGCTGCTGGATGTAGTTGCCAAGATGGCGGTCAGGCGCCCAGAGGATCTTCTTGCCCTGCTCGTGCAGATGCTTCACGATCTTCAGGCCGATGGAGGACGTCACCATCCAGTCCGCACGCGCCTTCACGGCGGCACTGGTGTTGGCATAGACGACCACGGTGCGATCCGGATGCGCATCGCAAAAAGCCGCGAACTCATCCGGCGGACAGCCCAGATCGAGCGAGCAGGTCGCATCCAGATCCGGCATCAGCACGGTCTTTTCCGGACTGAGGATCTTGGCGGTCTCGCCCATGAAGCGCACACCCGCCACCACCAGCGTCTTGGCCGAATGGTCGCGACCAAAGCGCGCCATCTCCAGCGAATCCGACACGCAGCCACCGGTTTCCTCGGCCAGGTCCTGCAGATCGGCATCCACGTAGTAATGCGCGACCAGCACGGCCTCCCGCTCCTTGAGCAGCCGTTTGATGCGGGCCTTCAGTTCATCGCGCTCCTCGCGCGACAACACGGGCGGCACCTTGGCCCAGGCATGGGCGACGCAGCTGGCGCCGGACTGCTCGTCGGTGAGCATGTCCGGGCGATCGAATTCAACCGTCTTGATGTGGGCTTCCATGATGATCTCCCCGTCCGGCAGGGCGCCGCGCAGGTGGCGTGGCAATGAAACGGACGGCGTGTGAGGAGGACACGTGCCGCGATGCGCTCTCGTGGGCGATTCGTGCGGCCTGTTAAACGTGTGATTGAACGCAGTTTACCCAAAAGAAAAGCCCCGCTGCGGAGCGGGGCTTCACCTATGAAACAGAAAACTCAGGCGTAGCGGCGCAGGCGCAGGGCAAATTCCTGCAGTGCATGGATACCGCTTTCCTCGGCGCGCTTGCACCAGTCCTGCAGTTGGTGCAGCAGTTGCTCACGCGTGGCGTTCGAACGGCCCCAGAGGGCGCCCAGCTCGCGGCGCATCTCAACAAAGGTGTGCAGCGACGAGTGATCCGACACGATTTGCGAGAGCTGCTCACGCTGCGGCGCGCCCAGTTTGGTTTCATCGCGGTGGAACCACTTGCGTGCCGGCTTCAGCGCACGGTATTCGACGTCGCGCGATTCCTTCAGTTTGGCCAGCTCCTGGCGGTAGGCGGTCTTAACCGTCTTGGCGTAACGGGCCATCACGTCGTAGCGGTTGGCGATGATGGCTTCCAGCGTGTTCTGGTCAACCGGTTTTGCATCCACAAAGCGTGCTTTGGGCGCCACCTTTTTGACCTTGGCCAAGCCAACGATCTCCAGCGCGCGGATGTAGCCCCAACCGATGTCGAACTCGTACCACTTGACCGAGAACTTGGCCGACGTGGCGTACGTGTGGTGATTGTTGTGCAGCTCTTCACCACCGATGATCAGACCCCACGGCGACACGTTGGTCGAGGCGTCTTCGCAGTCGAAGTTGCGATAGCCCCAATAGTGGCCCAGGCCGTTGATGATGCCGGCAGCATTGATCGGGATCCACAGCATCTGCACTGCCCATACCGTCAGACCAAGCGCGCCAAACATCAGCACGTCCAGGATCAGCATCAGGCCAACGCCTTGCCAGGTGAACTTGGAATACAGGTTGTGCTCGATCCAGTCGTCCGGCGTGCCGTGGCTGAACTTCTGGATGGTTTCCTGGTTCTTGGCCTCAGCGCGATACAGCTCGGCGCCTTCCAGCAGCACCTTGCGGATGCCGCGCGTTTGCGGGCTGTGCGGATCGTCTTCGGTTTCGCACTTGGCGTGGTGCTTGCGGTGGATGGCAGTCCATTCACGCGTGACCATACCGGTCGTCAACCACAGCCAGAAGCGGAAGAAGTGCGCGGGAATCGGATGCAGATCCAGCGCACGGTGCGCCATACAGCGGTGCAGGAAAATCGTGACAGCGGCGATGGTGATATGCGTCACCACCAGCGTGAAAATCAGGATTTGCCACCAAGCCCAATCCAGGGTGCCGTTGGCAAGGAAATTCAAAAAGGAGTCGATCAAAGTGGTCTCCGTGGTCAACTCGGGGTGATCAAAGCAGCCTAGGTCGCAAGCGACGTTGCTGCCTCTTGAGGCCATCCGCTGTCGCAGCGTTGCAACAGTGGGGTCGTCTTGGCGGGGAATCGGGTGTTGGCACCCGGCTTGCGCGTCACATCGGCGAGCGTTCCGTCGCCGGTCATGTGACCTCCGCCCCAGCGCAATGCAAGCGGTTTGCGGCGCTTTGCCGCAAGTAAAACACTGCGACGGTGCCGTCTGATCCTTTGTGGGAGCAGCCGACATTTTAACCGAATACCCCCTCTATTCCATGAGGGAAAACCGTCAGTTTGACCCAAAACAAACGGACATCGTTCCTGACGGCACTGTGCTAATCGTCAAGCCGGCGCAGATGGATCGACAGATGGGGCGCCCACATCACCTGAAGCACGTTGCTGCAGCGCCAGCGGCCCCAGCACACGCACTTCGCGCTGCGGATACGGAATCTCGATCCCCGCCTCCTTGAAGCGGCGATAGATGGCGCGGTTCAAGCCAGACTGCACGCCCAGCTTGCCGTTGTGCGGGTCATTGATCCACACGCCCAACTCATACTCGATGCCGCTGTCGGCAAACAAGGCCATGAAAGCGGCCGGCGCTGGATCGGTCAGCACGCGTGGGACGCCTTCGGCGCATTGCACGAGCAGCGCGAGCACCACTTCCGGATCCGCCGCATACGACGCCTGCACCCGCACCGCCACACGCACCGTGCCGCGCTCGTTATGGTTCTGCACCGCCTGCGCAACCATCAGCTCGTTCGGCACCAGCGTGTCGCCGTCGCCGTTGCGCACTACGGTGTAGCGCGTGCGGATTTGCGTGACGATGCCGGTATAGGTGCTGACCGTGATCTGATCGCCCAGCTTGAGCGAGCGCTCCAGCAGAATGATGAAGCCCGAGACGTAGTTGCTGGCGATCTTCTGCAAGCCGAAGCCCAGGCCCACACCCAGCGCGCCGCCAAACACCGACAGCACCGTCAGGTCGATCCCCACCAGCGACAGGCTCAGCAGCAGCGACACCAGCAGCAGCACCGCCTTGGCCACGCGCGAGAGCACCACCTTCAGGTTGGCGTCGATGGCCTTGGCGCGCGTGATACGGTTATCCAGCCACGAGCCGAACCACATTGCGACCAGCACGGTGAGCAGAATCCACACCGCCCCCATCAGCATGGCCGCGAGGCTCACCTTCTGCTTGCCGCCGATCGCGAACCTGATGCTGTCCAGATAATCGATCACGTCACCCAGCACGCCCAGCACGTAGAGCACCATGCCGATCCACATCAAGGTGGTCAGCACACGCTGAACCAGCACCAGCATGCCGTGCAGTTCACCATTGGCCGACAGCACGCGGCGCAGCACGTAAAACGTGAGGTACAGCATCGTCAGGCCGAACAGCGGAACCGCCGCCAGCCGGAACACGCTGATCGGCATGACCCCGACCAGCGCATAGCGCGCCCCAAGCACCAGCAGCCAGCCAATCAGCGGGAACATCGCCCGCTCCAGGCTCGACCACGCGAAGCGCAGCGCGAAGGTCTCATTCACGTGGCTGGCATGCAGGCGCCGCGCGATGGGCCGCGCCATCAACCAGGCCGCGCCCAGCAGCAGCACGAGCACGCCCAGTTGCCAGATGAAGCGCGGGCCGCCCAGATCGGAGACGATGTCGCCGATCATGTGGCCCAGTGCGATGTGGTTCAGAGGCAGTTCGTTCATCCGAGACGTCGATTACCGGGTGCGCTCATTGGGCACCGTTATTGCGCACGATAGGGCAACGCATCGCCCACATGCTTCTGCCAGTTGGCGGCGTAGCGCTGCGCGAGGTCAGTATCGCCGCGCACGATCAGTACGTTCTCGGCGTTGCCGCGCTGCGCGGTCTGCGTGAAATTGAAGCTGCCAGTCACCAGCACCGGATGCGACCCACGTGGGTCGACCACGATGACCTTGTTGTGCGCGTTCTTGTAGCGCACCTCCAGCCACACGGGGATACCGGCGTTGGCGATTTCAGGGATGCGGCTGCCGTTCGAACGCATCATCTGCTCACGGTCGGCCAGCACACGTACGTCCACGCCACGCTGATGCGCCGCCAGCAACGCCCGCGTGATCGCCTTGTTCGAGAGCAGGTAGGCCTGCACCAGTACCTGCTCGTAGGCTTGATCGATGGCGTCGGCCAGCAAGCCCTCGATGTCGTCATCCGGTGTGAAGGCCGCCTGCACCGTGCCCTTGGCGGGCTGCACCGGCGGCGTGTTGCGCGCCTGGGCGATGCTGCCCGCGCTGAAGGCCAACACGGTGGCCAACAGCAAACCCAGCCGGCGCAACATCATGCGCGGCGCTCCAGCACGGCGGCAAAGAAACCATCGGTCTGATGCACCTGCGGATACAGCTCGAGGTACGGGCCCATCTCCAGCGCGATCTTCTGCGCGGCCAGCACCTCGCCGGCAGGCACGAGCACGAAGTCTTCATGGGCGGCCAGGAACTGCTCGACCACCTGCTGGTTCTCGCGCGCCAGCACACTGCACGTCGCATAGACAAGGCGACCACCCGGCTTCAACAGCCGCGCCGCCGAGGCAAGAATCGACTGCTGCTTGGTCGACATCTCTTCCACGGCCTGCGCAGATTGACGCCACTTCAGGTCCGGATTGCGACGCAGCGTGCCCAGGCCGCTGCACGGCGCGTCGACCAGCACGCGGTCGATCTTGCCGGCCAGGCGCTTGATCTTGGCATCGTGCTCGCTGTCGATGCGGCTCGGGTGTACGTTCGACAAGCCGCTACGCGCCAGGCGCGGGCCCAGGTTAGACAGGCGCTTTTCCGATACATCGAAGGCATACAGTCGCCCGGTCGAGCGCATCGCCGCACCAATCGCCAGCGTCTTACCGCCCGCGCCCGCGCAGAAGTCCACCACCATCTCGCCGCGCTTGGGCGCCAGGAGTTGGCACAGCAATTGGCTGCCCTCGTCCTGCACCTCGACCGTGCCGTTGGTGAAGATGTCGAGCTTGTTCAGCGCCGGCTTGCCCGCCAGGCGGATGCCCACCGGCGACAGCGGCGCCACGACGCCCTCGATGCCAGCTTCGGCCAACGTAGCAAGCACCGCGTCGCGTTCGCCCTTGAGCGTGTTGACGCGCAAGTCCAGCGGCGCCGGCGTCAGCCAGGCTTGGGCCAGCGCCTCGGTAAAGTCAGCGCCATGCTGTGCGACGAGCGCGTCGAACAGCCAGTCCGGCAAGTTGGCACGCACGCGCGGCGCCAGAGCAGCGCGATCACGGAGTTCCCAACGGTCCAACCATTCGGCCTCGGCCGGCGTCAAGAACGGGGCAATGGCCGCACGGCCCGCGGTTTGTAGCAGGCCGAGCACCACCAGGCGACGGCGCGCGGGGCCGGAGCCGCTCTCGGCAAACTGGCCGAATTCGACCTTGCGGCGCAGCACGGCAAATGCCGCCTCGGCGATGATGCCGCGCTCGCGGTGGCCGAGTTCGTGGTGCTCACGGAAGTATTGGCTGACCACCATGTCGGCCGGTGCCGCAAAGTGCAGCAAGCGGGCGAGCACCTTGTCCAGGTGCTCGAAATGGCTGCCGTGCACGCCCGTGCGGGGGCGCGGAGCACTGCGTTGCTGGGGCTTGCCCTGCGGTGCGCGATACCACCCACCGCCACCCGCGCCGTGACCTGAACTCGGGCGCTTGTTGCCGCCACCGCTGTTACCACCGCCGTTGCGCGAACGCTGACGATCCTGACTCATGCTGCCTCCTGGGCGTCAACGCCAATCACAAGTTGCGACGCATCCGGCGAAACCCGGACCACGCCCTGTTCGACGCGCAAGCGTCCTTCCACAAACCAGCGCACGGCTCGCGGATAGATCACATGCTCCTGCGTCAGTAGCCGTCCGGCGAGCGAGTCCGGCGTGTCGCCCTGCCGCACTTCGATGGCGGCCTGCAATACGATCGGACCGTGGTCCAGTTCGGCAGTCACGAAATGGACCGTCGCGCCGTGCACCTTCACGCCCATGGCCAGCGCCTGCTCATGCGTATGCAATCCTGGGAAGCACGGCAGCAAAGACGGATGAATGTTCAACATGCGTCCGGCGTAATGGTTGACGAAGCCCGGCGTGAGGATGCGCATGAAGCCCGCCAGCACCACCAGATCGGGCGAGAAGCCGTCGATGACCTGCGCCAGGGCGGTGTCGAAGCTGTCGCGGTCGGGAAAGCCCTTGTGGTCGACCACCGCGGTGGCAATGCCGTGTGAGGCGGCAAATTTGAGGCCGGCGGCGTCTGGGCGGTTGGAGATCACGGCGGCAATGCGCCCGGGCCAACCCTCGGCCTGACATGCGCGAACAATGGCTTCCATATTCGAGCCACGTCCGGAAATGAGAATGACGATGTTTTTCATCGCGGCATTTTATCAAGTGCGCCGCACTCCCCCGAGAAAATCCGGTGTGATGCCTCGGATGACGCCCGGGGCGCCGCCGCCATGGCCGCGCCAGGCCCGCTTTTACCGGTAGCGTGGTATTTAGCCGACGGGCTTCAGCAAAATCCCTATCGTGCCGATAAAAACGGGCGTAGGGACGTTGGCGCGCTGCGCCGCGGTCTGATAATCTCGGCCCCATAATTGTCCGCGCACCCGGGGGTCGGGGTGCTGCCAGCGGTGATCCGTCGCATATCTCGCCAACGATCATCCTGCGCTGCAACATCGTGCGGTCGATAACCGTGACGGCTGATCGGCACCAAGCTTGACAGCCACCGCCCGCGCCGGGTCGGCACGCGTTACAACAACAAGAGGGCACTGCCCTCACCGGGGAATAAGAATGACGAGCTCGCTGCGTAGCCTGCTGGTGGTCGACGACCACCCTCTCGCCTTGTCTGGCACGACCACGTTTCTTGCACAAGCCTTGCCAGAAGTCCAGGTGCACGCGGCCATCGGCCGCCGCCAGGCACTGGCACTCGTCGATGACGGTGTCCGCCCGGACGTCGTGCTGCTCGATGTATGGCTGTCCGACTGCACCGGCTTCGATGCCATGCGCGAGCTGCGCGGCAAGTTGCCCGAGGCACGCTTTGCCTTCATGTCGGCCGAGAACACACCCGAAATCGTCGCCAAGGCACAGGCCCTGGGCGCCATCGGCTTCATCGGCAAGCACGCCGATGCACATGCGTTTTCCAAGGCGGTCGCCGGTATCTTCGGTGGGGATTCGTCGTTCCCGTCGGAGGACGACCTGGGTGGCATCAACGGCAAGGGCAACGCCTCGCACGGCATCCCCATCACGCCGGCCGAACTGGGCCTGACGCCGCGTCAGGGTTCAGTACTGGCACTGCTGCTTGAGGGCTTGCCGAACAAGTCCATCGCCCGCCAACTGGGTCTGACGGAGAACACCGTCAAGGAACACGTCTCGGCGATCCTGCAGCGGCTGGGCGTGCGCACGCGTATCCAGATCATCTCGCGCATGGAGCGCTTCCGCCTGACCGGCGCGGCTTGATCGCCTGATTGGATCACGGCGCCGCATTCGACGGCGCCGCCCCCCTCTTACCTCAGTACGCGACCTGCGGCTCGGCCGCGCGCCCGCGCAGCCAGCGCTTGAGCAGCACGCGCAGCATGTTCGGGTCCATCGGCTTGGCCAGCAGCAGATAGCCGGCTTCTTCGGCACGCGCCAGGGCGGCGGAGTTGCGGTCGCCCGTGAGCAGCACGGCGTGCGCGTCCGGATGGCTGACCTGCCAGCGCTCCAGCAATTGCAGGCCATCTTCCTTGCCCGGCAGGCGCAGGTCGCAGAAGATGATCTGCGGGCGCAGACCCTTCGCGAGCAGTTGATCGGCGGCAGTGCCATCGGCGGCGCTGTGCACCTCCACACCCCAGGCTTCGAGCAGCGCGTGCCAGGCCTTGCGGATCTGCGGATCGTCGTCCACCACCAGCACCACGCCCGAGAAGCGCGGCTGATCCAGCACCGCACGCTTCTGCTCGGCACGCGGCTGCGCGGCCAGCGGCGCCTTGATCTCGGCCGGCACCGGGCGCAACGCCATCCAGAACATCGAGCCCCGCCCCGGCACTGAGCGCACGCCAAAGGTGCCACGCAGCAGACGCACGCATTCCTTGTAGATCGACAGGCCCAGACCGAGGCCCTGGCTCGGGTCGCGCTCCGGGTTCTCGACTTGGTAGTAGGTCGAGAAAATGTCTTTCTGGTGCTCGGGCGCGATACCGATGCCGGTATCCCACACCTCGATCCGCAGGTACTTCTGGCGCACGCGCAGCGCCACCATCACGCCACCGCGCTCGGTGTAGCGCAAGGCGTTCTGCAGCAGGTTGAACAGCGCCCGGCGCAACAGCACCGGCTCGGCCATGCCGAACACCGGCAGCGGCGGAATGCGCTGCGTGAGCGTCAACCCCTTCGCACGCGCATCGGGCATGAACTGCTGAACCACCTCGGTGATGACCTCGCCCAGATCCACCGGCTCCAGCGTCGGCGAGGTCTTGCGGCTCTCCAGCTTTGACAGATCGAGCAGCGAGCGGAACAGCAGATCGATGGTGGCCGCGCCCGAGGCAAGCTGCTCCACCAGCGGCGCCAGCGATTCCGACTGATTGCGCGCCCGCAACGCTTCCACCAGCAGCACGATCGCGTGCACCGGCTGGCGCAGGTCGTGGCTGGCAGCCGCCAGGAAGCGCGACTTCTCTTCCGACGCCGACAGCGCGCGTTGTTTCTCGTCCTGATAGCGCCGCGCGAGCTGGCGGCTTTCGTTCTCAAGCTGGATTTCGCGCACCAGCGTGTTGTGGATATTTACAGCGTGCCGCGTCAGCAGCGCCGCGAAGAACAGCAGCACGCCGCGCAGGTACAGCCCGTGCCCGGGAAACGCCTGCTCGGCCAGCAAGAAGTGCGGCGCCAGAATGCCGGTCCCCAGGATCAGCAGGCTGGACGGCACCGGCGCCTGCGAGAGCACCGCCGCTGCCGCCACCCCAATGATGACGATCATCAGCAGGCTGCTGAACTCCAGCGAGGGCGACATCAGGTACAACCCCGCCGAGCAGCCCCAGGCCACCCCGCCCACGGCCGACATCACATGCATGCCCGTCCACCACTTGCGGGTGTGCGGGGCCAGCGTCATGCGGGTCAGGTCGTAGCGATAACCGAAATAGAAGCGCAGGCCCGAGGCGGTCAGGCACAGCATGATCAGGCACCAGCCCAGCAGCGCCGGGCGGATCGAGGCATCCCCCCAGAAAGCTGCCATCGTCAGGGCGGGCAGCACGACGGACGCCGCGATCCCCATGGGGGCGCCGCGATGCACGGCGGCAAGCAGCTTGGCTCGGGCGTCCAATTCAAGCGGCGCGCGGCTGGCGAGCCCAAACTTGGTGAAGAAGATGCGCAACGGGGCGTTCAAAGGGGTGCGGGGAAGAAACCGGATATCGGATTGTGCCGCAAGGTTGCGGCGGACGGGCACACCGTTCGGACGATTGTGCAACACCCCCGCCCGTTCGCCCCCCGCGCCGCCGGCGCTGGGGCAATCCCTTATATAATGTACGTTTTGCTGGATTTTTGCGGATTGTCACGCCAATCCGGCACGGAAACCGTATCCCAGCCGTTTCTTTTTTCTTCGACCAACGACGCTTCTCGTGAAAGTCTTTCGCGGCCTGCCCAACGCCGAGAGCCGCGCGCCCTGCGCGCTGACCATCGGCAACTTCGACGGCGTGCACCGTGGCCACCAGTCGCTGCTGGCCCGCGCGCGCGCGGCGGCCGACGCACGCGGGTTGCCGCTCACGGTCATGACCTTCGAGCCGCATCCGCGCGAATTCTTTATGCCGGACCGTGCGCCCACCCGCATCGCGCTCTTGCGCGACAAGCTGGAGAGCCTGCGCAAACAAGGCGTCGACCGTGTGGTCGTGGAGCACTTCAACGCGCATTTCGCCGGGCAGACGCCGGACGAGTTCGTGCGCAACGTGCTGGTTGACGGCCTGCACACGCGCTGGCTGCTGGTGGGCGATGATTTCCGCTTCGGCGCCAAGCGCGCGGGCGACTTTACTTATCTGCAGGCCGCCGGCGCCCAGTTCGGCTTTGAGGTCGAGCAGATGGGCTCAGTATCGGAATCCGGCATCCGCATCTCCAGCTCGGCCGTGCGCGAGGCGCTGGCCGCTGGTGACCTGGAACACGCGCGCCGCTTGCTCGGCCACGGTTACGCGATCAGCGGGCATGTGGTGCACGGGCAGAAGCTCGGCCGCTCGCTGGGCTTCCCGACGCTGAACCTGCGCATCTCGCATAAAAAGCCAGCGGTATCGGGCATCTTTGTCGTGCAGGTGCACGGGCTGGCTGAGAAGCCGCTGCCGGCCGTCGCCAGCATCGGTGTGCGCCCGACCGTGGATGATTCCGGCCGCGTGCTGCTGGAAACGCATATCTTCGATTACCACGCCAGCGTCTACGGCAAGCTGGTGCGCGTGGAATTCATGAAGAAGCTGCGCGACGAGGCCCGCTTCGACTCGCTCGACGCGCTGAAAGATGCCATCGCGCAGGACTGCATCGACGCGCGCCATTTCTTCGGCTTGGCTGTGCCCGCCGACGGCGAATCGCCAGCCTTGCGGCGCGACTTCGCTACCTCCGCCACCGACCGAATTCAGTAGGCGGTCGATACTCTCGCCGCCCGAAGCTACGCCGCGCACGTGCCCTGCCCTGATAGGCGCGCTGCTCCGATCCGATTTGCCCGAATCTGCCCCACATCACACCATGTCTGACGCCAAGAAGCCCACGCCGGAGAAAAGCAAGTACCCGGTCAACCTGCTGGACACCCCCTTCCCCATGCGCGGCGACCTGCCCAAGCGCGAGCCGCAATGGGTCAAGCAATGGCAGGACAAGCAGCTCTACAAGAAGATCCGTGCCGCACGCAAGGGCGCGAAGAAGTTCATCCTGCACGACGGCCCGCCGTATGCAAACGGTGATCTGCACATCGGCCACGCGGTCAACAAGATCCTCAAGGACATGGTGATCAAGGCGCGCGGCCTGACCGGCCTGGACGCCGTCTACGTGCCGGGCTGGGATTGCCACGGCATGCCGATCGAAATCCAGATCGAAAAGCAGTTCGGCAAGGGCCTGCCCGTCAAGGAAGTGCAGGAGAAGGCACGCGCCTACGCCACCGGTCAGATCGCCCGCCAAAAAGCCGACTTTGAGCGCCTGGGCGTGCTGGGCGACTGGGCCGATCCGTATCTGACCATGAACTTCCGCAACGAAGCGGATGAGGTGCGTGCGCTGGGCAAGATCCTCGAGAAGGGCTACGTCTTCCGCGGCCTGAAGCCGGTCAACTGGTGCTTCGATTGCGGCTCGGCATTGGCTGAGGCGGAAGTCGAATACGCGGACCGTACCGACCTGTCGATCGACGTCGGCTTCCCGTTTGCGGACATCGACGCGCTGGCCAGCGCCTTCCACGTGGGCGCGGATGTGCTCAAGGCCAAGCCAGGCTGGATCGTGATCTGGACCACCACGCCGTGGACGATCCCTTCCAACCAGGCGCTGAACCTGCACCCGGAAATCGAATACGCACTGGTCGACACGCCGCGCGGGCTGCTGATCGTCGCCAAGGAGCGCGTCGAAGCCTGCCTGCAGAGCTGGAAGCTCGAAGGCACTGTGCTGGCCACGTGCGAAGGCGCCGCGCTCTCGGGCGTGCGCTTCCACCACCCGCTCGCCAAGATGGACGCCGGCTACGACCGCACTTCGCCCGTCTACCTAGGCGACTACGTGACGATCGACACCGGCACCGGCATCGTCCACTCCGCGCCCGCCTACGGCGTGGAAGACTTCCAGTCGTGCAAGTCGCACGGCATGCCTGATTCGGAAATCATCAACCCGGTGATGGGCAACGGCGTGTACGCATCGACGCTGCCGCTGTTCGGTGGCCAGATGATCTGGGATGCGAATCCGAAGATCGTCGAAGTGCTGCGTGACTCGGGCAACCTGTTCGACGCGCACAAGCACCCACACAGCTACATGCACTGCTGGCGCCACAAGACGCCGATCATCTACCGCGCCACGTCGCAGTGGTTTGCGGGGATGGACGTGCAGCCCAACGACGGCAACGCCACGCTGCGTGAGACTGCTTTGGCCGGCATCGACGCCACCGCGTTCTACCCGTCGTGGGGCAAGCAGCGCCTGCACAACATGATCGCCAACCGCCCGGACTGGACGCTCTCGCGCCAACGCCAATGGGGCGTGCCGATGGCCTTCTTCGTGCACAAGGAAACCGGCGCGCTGCACCCGCGCACGCCCGAGCTGCTGGAGCAAGTCGCCCAGCGCATCGAAAAGGCCGGCGTCGAAGCGTGGCAAACGCTCGACCCGCGCGAACTGCTCGGTGACGAGGCCGACATGTACGAGAAGAACCGCGACACGCTCGACGTGTGGTTCGACTCGGGCACGACGCACTGGCACGTCATCCGCGGCTCGCATGCGGCGGATCTGTACGACGCCTCGGCTGACCTGCCCGACGGCCGCTTGGCCGATCTGTACCTGGAAGGCTCCGACCAGCACCGTGGCTGGTTCCACTCGTCGCTGCTGACGGCCTCGATGCTGTATGGCAAGCCGCCGTACAAGGGCCTGCTCACGCACGGCTTCACGGTGGATGGCGAAGGCCGCAAGATGTCGAAGTCGATCGGCAACACGATCGCGCCGCAGGAAATCGCCAACAAGATGGGCGCCGAGATCATCCGCCTGTGGGTGGCCTCGACCGACTACTCGGGCGAACTCGCCATCTCGGACGAGATCCTGAAGCGCGTGGTGGAAGGCTATCGCCGCATCCGCAACACGCTGCGCTTCCTGCTCGCCAACCTGACCGACTACGATCACGCCAAGCACGCGCTGCCGACCGAGCAATGGCTCGAGATCGACCGCTACGCCGTAGCGCTGACGGATGCTCTGCAGAAGGAAGTGCTGTCGCACTACGACGTCTATGAATTCCACCCGGTGGTTTCCAAGCTACAGACGTTCTGCTCGGAAGACCTGGGCGGCTTCTACCTCGACGTGCTGAAGGACCGCCTGTACACCACGGCGCCGGATTCCGTGGCGCGCCGCTCGGCACAGAACGCGCTGTATCACATCACCCAGTCGATGCTGCACTGGATGGCGCCGTTCCTGTCGTTCACCGCCGAAGAAGCCTGGCAGGTGTTCGCACATGGCACGGAGCACACCGACACCATCTTCACCAGCACCTACTACGACGCCCCGGTGCCGCAAGGCGCGAGCGCCCTGCTGGAGAAGTGGGCCGCCATCCGCAACGTGCGTGGCGAAGTGACCAAGCAACTGGAAACGCTGCGCACGGACGGCAAGATCGGCTCTTCGCTGCAAGCGGAAGTGACGGTCGCGGCCGGTGACACGGTGTACGACGCACTGAACAGCCTCGGCGACGATCTGCGCTTCGTGCTGATCACATCGGCGGCCAAGCTCGAGCGCGCGCCCGAAGGCGGCGATCTGCTCATCAGCGTGGTGCCGTCAACGCACGCCAAGTGCGAACGCTGCTGGCACTACCGCGCTGACGTCGGCCACGACCACGCCCACCCTACCCTTTGCAAGCGTTGCACTGACAACCTGTTCGGCGCCGGTGAACAACGGAGCGCGGCATAAATGGCGACGCGTAAGAACGGTAAAAGCAAGTCGGTTGGGTTAAAGAAAAGCGGTAGCGGCCATGGCGTGGGCCCGTGGCTGGGCCTGGCTGTCATCTGGATCCTGCTGGACCAGTTGACCAAGGTTGCCATCAGCAAGACCTTTGTCTGGGGAGAGTCGCGCCCCATCACCGGGTTCTTTAACCTAGTGCTGGCCTATAACAAGGGCGCGGCGTTCTCGTTCCTGGCGGCCGCCGGTGGATGGCAGCGCTGGTTCTTCACGGGCCTGGGCGTGGCGGCGGCGGTGTTCATCATCTGGCTGCTCAAGCGGCACAGTGGGCAGAAGATGTTCTGCTTCGCGCTGGCGCTGATCCTGGGCGGCGCGCTGGGCAACGTGATTGACCGCGTCGTCTACGGCCACGTGGTGGACTTTCTCGACTTCCACCTGAACGGTTACCACTGGCCCGCCTTCAACGTGGCGGACTGCGGTATCTGCATTGGCGCGGTGCTGCTGATCATCGACGAACTGCGGCGCGTGCGTCGCTAACGTCAAGGCTGTCCTGGCCAAGGTTCCATCGGGCGTGCTGCGCCCCGGCGAGGACAGCACGTGCTGGACCACTTGATTGGCAAGGCGCCGGGCCGCGAAACATCCATCGCCACCCTCAATAGCGCACGACGTACCACGCCCGCTTGATGTACTCCGCCACGATCGTCCCGGCTTCGTAGATGGGGAACGACTTGGTGAGTGTGTCACCTGGGAATACGCCGCGCACACCCCACGTCACTTCCGGCCAGACCTGGCGGAACACGTTCAATGCGCGGCCGGTGTGGTACCAGCTCGTGACCAGTACGGCGCTGTGCACGGGCTGATCAGCCAACGTCTGCCGCGTCATCTGCGCGTTTTCCATTGTGCTGCCGGACTGGCATTCGTGGCCGATACGGTCGGCCGGCACACCGGCCATCACCAGGCGGCGCTCGATCAGCAGGCAGTCGCCCTCGCCGCTCACAAACACACGCGGCGCCACGCCCGCATGGAACAGCTCCGCTGCGCCGATCACACGCTGGCCCGATTCCCCACCCAGCACGACGATCACGTCTGCGCGGGCGGGTACCGACTCCTCCCGTAACCAAGCCTTGGACTCGCGCACGAGCACGGCACCAATCACCACGGCGACGATAGCGCCAGCGCCAATCACAGCCAATACGTTGCGAACTGCCGGGCGACGAAAAACCGGACCAAAAACCATATCGAGAATGCGCATTTGAGGACAAATCCAGGCGCCGGACGCGCCTGAAGCCAAGCCGGTATCATCGCCACTGTTCAGCGGGCAATGCAAACACTGGGGCACCGGGTTGTATCCTGCCCACGCACATTGCGTCAATCGGATTCAAAAGCAGGTGTTTATGGAACTGCAAGGCAAACATTTCGTGCTCGGCCTGACGGGCGGCATCGCGTGCTACAAGTCGGCCGAACTGGTACGGCTGCTGACCAAGGCCGGCGCTACGGTGCAGGTCGTGATGACCGACGCCGCCACGCACTTCATCACGCCGGTGACGATGCAAGCGCTTTCCGGCCGCCCGGTCTTCACGTCGGAATGGGACAACCGCATCGGCAACAACATGGCGCATATCGACCTCTCGCGTGAGGCAGATGCCATCGTCATCGCCCCGGCCTCCACCGATTTCCTCGCCAAGCTCGCGCATGGCATGGCGGACGATCTGCTCTCCACGCTGTGCATCGCGCGCGACTGCCCGCTGCTCGTCGCCCCCGCCATGAACCGGCAGATGTGGGCCGCACCCGCCACCCAGCGCAACGCCGCCCAACTGCGCGCCGATGACGTCACCCTGCTCGGCCCCGATGCCGGCGATCAGGCCTGCGGCGAAGTCGGCGACGGCCGCATGCTGGAGCCGGAAGACATCGTCGAGCGGCTCGTCGGCTTCTTCCAGCCCAAGCTGCTGCGCGGGCACCGCGTGCTGCTGACGGCCGGGCCGACATTCGAGCCGATCGACCCGGTGCGCGGCATCACGAACCTCTCCAGCGGCAAGATGGGTTTCGCGCTGGCGCGTGCCGCGTCGCAAGCCGGCGCGGAAGTCACGCTGGTCGCGGGGCCTTGTCACCAGGACACGCCCGCTGGCGTGCTGCGCATCGACGTGCAGACCGCCCAGCAAATGCACGACGCCGTGATGCGCGAGCTGGATACAAGCAAGAACGACATCTTCATCGCCGTAGCTGCCGTGGCCGACTGGCGCGTGGCGCAGGCTGCCGACCAGAAGCTCAAGAAGCAGAACGACTCGGACGTGCCCACACTGGCGTTCACGCAGAACCCGGACATCCTGGCGGGCGTTGCTCGCCGCCCGAACGCGCCGTTCTGCGTCGGCTTTGCAGCCGAGACCGAGCGTCTGGAAGAGTTCGGTGAGGCCAAGCGCCAGAAAAAAGGCATTCCGCTGCTGGTCGGCAACCTCGGCCACCAGACCTTCGGCCGCGACGACAATGAAGTCGCGCTGTTCGACGCCAAGGGCATCACGCGCCTGCCGCGCGCCGACAAGCTGACGCTCGCACGGCAGATCGTTGCCGCCATTGCCGATCGCATCCCGGGGACACGGCCATGAGCAAGCCGCCGATCCGCCTGTCCGTCCTCGACCAGAGCCCGGTTATCTACGGCCATGGCGCGCGCGATGCCATCGCCGCGACGGTCGACCTTGCACAACTCACGGATTCCCTCGGCTACACGCGCTACTGGTGCGCCGAGCACCACGGCCTGCGCGGCGTCAGCAACCCCGCGCCCGAAGTGATGATCGCCCGCGTGGCGAGCGCGACGAAGCACCTGCGCGTTGGCTCCGGCGGCGTGATGCTGCCCTACTACAGCCCGTTCAAGCTGGCCGAGCAGTTCCGCCTGCTGGAGGCGCTGTTCCCGAACCGCATCGACCTGGGCGTCGGCCGCGCACCCGGCGGCGACATGCGCACTGCGGCAGCCGTGGCCATGGGCGACTACAACCGCGGCGACATCTTCCCGCAGCAGGTGCAGGAACTGATCTGGCACCTGACCGGCACGCTGCCGTCCGATCACCCCGCTTACGGCGTGCTCCTGCAGCCCGAGATCGACACCAAACCCGAGCTGTGGGTGCTCGGCTCCAGCGATTTCGGTGGCGCACTGGCGGCCCGTCTGGGCATCCGCTTTGCGTTTGCGCACTTCATCAACCCGCACGTCGGCCACATCGTCACGCAGCAGTACCGTACGGACTTCGAACCGAACTACGACGCGCGCCCCTACAGCGCCGCCGCTGTCTTCGTGATTGCCGCAGACACGGAGGCCGAAGCGCGTCGCTATGAAGCCGCCGTCGACTTGCGCCGCCTACAAATGGCGCTCGGCGCCAACGGCCCGATCCCGACGGCCGAGCAAGGCGAGGCCCACGTCTACACCGAGCGTGACCAAGCCATCGTCATGCGCGAGCGGCCGCGCAGCATCATCGGTACGCCGGAATCGGTGGCCGAGCAGATGCACGCGCTCAAGGACCGCTTCGTCGCCGACGAACTGATCGTGCTGACCGTCGCGCCGAGCTACAAGGCCCGGCTGCGCTCGTACGAGTTGCTGGCCGAGGCATTTGCGCTACCATCCCCGGCTTCCGCCACCTCTTCTGCCCCATCCGCATGAAACTCGACGTCAAGATCCTCGACGCCCGCCTGCACGAACAGCTCCCGCAGTACGCCACCACCGGCAGCGCCGGGCTGGACCTGCGCGCCTGCATCGACGCTCCGCTCACCATCGAGCCCGGCACCACGCACCTGATCCCGACCGGCATGGCCATCCACCTGGCTGACCCCGGTTATGCGGCGCTGATCCTGCCGCGCTCGGGCATGGGCCACAAGCACGGCATCGTGCTCGGCAACTTGGTCGGCCTGATCGATTCGGATTACCAGGGCCAGCTCATGGTCAGCACGTGGAACCGTGGCAGCACGGCATTTGTCCTCAACCCGATGGAGCGCCTTGCGCAGCTCGTGATCGTGCCCGTGGTGCAGGCCGAACTGAACATCGTCGACGACTTTGCCGAGAGCGACCGCGGCGCTGGCGGCTTCGGCAGCACTGGCCGCCACTGAGCGCGTCATCCAGAGATAAAAAAACAGCCCGGGATTTCCGGGCTGTTTGTCTTTGGCGATCGCCAAGTGCGATATCAGCGTTAGAACCTGTTCACGATCCGTAGCGAGCGGCTCGAGGTTGAATCGAGAAGCGCAACCGTACATGAGTACGGTGAGCATCGCAGGTTCAAGATCGGGCCGCGCAGTAGGATCGTGGGCAGGTTCGTCAGGCTTCCGCTTCTTCCTGCGCGGGTGCCGGCGGCGCTTCGTTCTCGGAGAACTCCAGCTTCACCGCATCGGCATCGTCCAGGTCCACGACCACCTTGCCGCCGTTGGTCAGCTTGCCGAACAGCAGCTCGTCGGCCAGCGCCTTGCGGATCATGTCCTGGATCAGGCGCTGCATCGGGCGTGCACCCATCAGCGGGTCGAAGCCCTTCTTCGCCAGGAAGCGACGCAGGCGCTCGGTGAAGATGGCGTCCACCTTCTTCTCGTGCAGTTGCTCCTCCAGCTGCATGAGGAACTTGTCGACCACGCGCATGATGATTTCCTCATCCAGCGAGCGGAAGCTGATGGTCGCATCCAGACGGTTGCGGAACTCCGGCGTGAACATGCGCTTGATGTCGGCCATCTCGTCGCCCTGTTCGCGCGTCGTGGTGAAGCCGATGGTCGCCTTGTTCATCGTCTCGGCGCCCGCGTTGGTCGTCATGACAATGATCACGTTGCGGAAGTCCGCCTTGCGGCCGTTGTTGTCGGTCAGCGCACCGTGGTCCATCACCTGCAGCAGGATGTTGAAGATGTCCGGATGCGCCTTCTCGATTTCGTCCAGCAGCAGCACGCAGTGCGGCTTCTTGGTCACGGCCTCCGTCAGCAGACCGCCCTGATCGAAGCCCACGTAGCCCGGAGGCGCGCCAATCAACCGGCTCACTGCATGGCGTTCCATGTACTCCGACATGTCGAAGCGGATCAGCTCAATGCCCAGGATGAACGCGAGCTGCTTGGCGACTTCCGTCTTGCCCACACCGGTCGGGCCGCTGAACAGGAACGAGCCGATCGGCTTGTCCGTCTTGCCCAGCCCGGCGCGCGACATCTTGATGGCCGAAGCCAACGCATCGATCGCCGGGTCCTGACCGAACACGACCGACTTCAGGTCGCGCTCCAGCGTCTGCAGCTTGCTGCGATCATCCTGCGACACGCTTTGCGGCGGGACGCGGGCAATGCGCGAGACGATGTCCTCGATCTCACCCTTGCCGATGGTCTTCTTCTGCTTCGACTTCGGCAGGATGCGTTGCGCGGCACCGGCTTCGTCGATCACGTCGATCGCCTTGTCCGGCAGGTGGCGGTCGGTAATGAAGCGTGCCGACAACTCAGCCGCCGCCGTGAGCGCCGACGATGCGTACTTCACGCCGTGGTGCTCTTCAAAGCGCGACTTCAGCCCGCGCAGGATCTGCACGGTCTGGTCGACGGTCGGCTCCACCACGTCGATCTTCTGGAAGCGCCGCGACAGCGCTGCGTCCTTCTCGAAGATGCCGCGATATTCCGTGAACGTGGTCGCGCCGATGCACTTGAGCGCACCCGACGACAGCGCCGGCTTGAGCAGGTTGCTCGCGTCCAGCGTGCCGCCCGAAGCGGCGCCCGCGCCAATCAGCGTGTGAATCTCGTCGATGAACAGGATCGCGTTCGGATTGTCCTTGAGCGACTTCAGCACGCCCTTCAGGCGCTGTTCGAAATCCCCACGGTACTTGGTGCCGGCCAGCAGCGCGCCCATGTCGAGCGAGTAGACGACGGACTTCGACAGGATGTCCGGCACCTCGCCCTTGGTGATGCGCCATGCCAAACCTTCCGCAATGGCGGTCTTGCCGACACCGGCCTCGCCCACCAGCAGCGGGTTGTTCTTGCGGCGGCGGCACAGCACCTGCACCACGCGCTCGACTTCCTGCTCGCGGCCGATCAGCGGATCGATCTTGCCGGCTTTGGCCAACGCGTTCAGGTTCTGGGTGAACTGCTCGAGCGGGCTTTCCTTGCCGTCGCCACCCTCACCTTCAGGGTTGGCGTCACCGTGCTTGGCCGGTTCTGCCTGATCCTTGCGGATGCCGTGGCTAATGAAGTTGACGACATCCAGCCGGGTCACGCCCTGTTGCTGGAGGTAGTACACCGCGTGGGAATCCTTCTCGCCAAAGATGGCGACCAGCACGTTGGCACCCGTCACTTCCTTCTTGCCGTTGGAAGTGGACTGCACGTGCATAATGGCGCGCTGGATCACACGCTGGAAGCCCAGCGTGGGTTGCGTATCCACCTCGTCCGTGCCGGGCACCACCGGGGTGTTGTCAGCAATGAAGTTCTTCAGGTGCGTGCGAAGGTCTTCGATGTTGGCGGCGCAGGCGCGTAGCACTTCGGCCGCCGTCGGGTTGTCCAGCAGCGCAAGCAGCAGATGCTCCACCGTAATGAATTCGTGGCGAGCCTGGCGGGCTTCAACAAACGCCATGTGCAGGCTGACTTCCAGTTCTTGCGCGATCATGCTTCCTCCATCACACACTGCAGCGGATGGCCCGCCTGCCGTGCATGGGTTGACACCAATTCCACCTTCGTCGCGGCGATATCCCGGGTATAGATACCGCACACGCCCTTACCTTCCCGATGCACAGTCAGCATGATTTGCGTCGCTGTCTCCCGGTCTTTGCTGAAATATTGCTGAAGGATCATCACGACGAATTCCATCGGGGTGTAGTCGTCGTTGAGCAGCAGCACCTTGTACATTGCGGGCGGTTTGAGCGCTTGCTCTTTCCGCTCCAAGACGGTGCCTGCATCGTGTTGTGGAGTGGTCGCTTGCCGGATTGCCATGGTCTTATTCTAACCACTCCTTTCGACTTCGCAATTTAGGGAAATAACGCCGATTTCAAGCCCTGCAAATGGTTTGGCCTGAATTGCGTTCGCCAGCCGGCTCTCCGGGCGAGGGGCATTCCCCGGCCAGCCAAAGGCTGGGAACGGGGCACGCACCAGCCCTGCATGCCGAACGTTTTCGGCAGGTGGGGGCGATTTGTCGAGTTTCGAGCAAAACCTCTTCAAAAACTGACCGTTTTTCGCCACAAACCCACCTTTGGTAGCCTTGACAGTCTGTTGCTTTCCTCGAACAATCGAATTCAACATGTGCGCCTTACTGCCCCAAAAACACTTGGCAGCAAGCCTCATGAATGGTGAGCCCGGGAGGCCTCACACCAGTCGACAACAGATCGACAACCGCTTCAGGCTGTGGTGTTTTGCCACAAGAAGACCGATCGCTTGCGGCGCGGTTCCATCCGCGCCGTTCGTCGTGCCCCAGGGCCGGCGGCCGGGCGATGACTGCGCGGTACCGCTCTGCTCTGCCCCGACAGGCAACCCCTCCCGGCTTGGACTTGTGTTTTCTCGGAGGGGTTTTCATGGCACTCGGTACTGTCAAATGGTTTAACGACGCCAAGGGTTTCGGTTTCATCTCGCCTGACGAAGGCGGCGAAGAGCTGTTTGCGCATTTCTCGGCCATCCAGATGGCTGGTTTCAAGACGCTCAAGGAAAATCAGCGCGTCTCGTTCGAAGTGACGCAGGGCCCGAAGGGCAAGCAGGCCACCAACATCCAGGCAGCCTGATTCGCGTCATCCAGCACCCGGCCTCTGGCAAGGGTACTGAAATGCAAAAAACCCGGCGACCTGCCGGGTTTTTTGTTGCCGGGGCGGTGGAGAATGGCGGCAATGCTGCACGTTGCGCAACACGTCATTTCGTCCGACCGTGCGCTACGGTAGTGGTGTCCCCCCGTTATCCGCACCGTCCACCCAAGGAGCCCCTCATGACCTGCCACCTCACCCGTACCACTGCCGCCCTCGCCCTGGTTGCTGCGCTGCTGCCGGCTGCTGCCCAAGCCCAGATCGGCGATCTCATCAAGGGCGCGACACAGGGTTCTAGCCAGGGCTCGTCCAGCGGCCTGGGCAGCCTCGGCAATCTTGGTGGGGCAGGCGGTCTGCCCTCGCTGGGCTCGCTTACTTCCGGCAGCACGGGCAACGTGGCCGGCGTGCTGGAGTTCTGCCTCAAGAACAATTACCTGGGTGGCGCATCGGGCGCAGCCTCGGTCAAAGACAAGCTGCTGGGCAAGCTGGGCGGTGCCCCTGCCTCTGACACTGGCTACAGCAATGGCGAAAAAGGCCTGCTCACCGGCTCCAACGGCAGCACGTTTGACCTGAGCAGCGTCAAGGAGCAGATCACCAAGCAGGCGTGCGACAAGATCCTGTCGCAGGGCAAGTCGCTGCTGTAAGCCAACCGGGCGGGCCTACGGGCACTACACTGCCGATATCAGCAAGCGCCCGTCTGGCTGCCTGAACACGCAAGGAGCCCCATGCTGGAAACTGCCGCGCTGGCCGCAGGCTTGTCCTGGACCAGCGGATTCCGCCTCTACCTGGCCGTGTTTGCCGCCGGTGTGCTGGGCCGCACAGGCTGGCTGCACCTGCCTCCGGGGCTGCAGATGCTCGAATCGTGGTGGGTGATCGGGTTGGCCGGTGTGCTGGCCGTGGCAGAGTTCCTGGCCGACAAGATTCCGGGGTTCGATTCTGTCTGGGACAGCATCCAGACCTTCATCCGCATTCCCGCCGGGGCCATCCTGGCGGCGGCCGCATTTGGGCAGCTCGATCCGCAATGGATGGTGGCGGCGGGGTTGATTGGCGGCACCCTGGCTGGAACAGCGCACGCCACCAAAGCCGGCACGCGTGCGCTGATCAACGCTTCTCCCGAGCCATTCTCGAACTGGGTGGCGTCGTTCAGTGAGGACATTACAGCGACCGGCGGGCTGCTGATGTCGTTCTTCCTGCCGGCCGCATTCCTGGTGGTGCTGGCGATCTTGCTGCTGGTGGCTGTCTGGCTGCTGCCGAAGCTGTGGCGTGGTGTGCGGCGCCTGCGCGATGCGCTGCGCGGGCGCACGTCGGAGCCACCTGCCGCTGGCCCCACCCGACTGCCACACTAGTCCTTAACGAAGGACGCGCAGCAGCCCAAACAGCACCAGTGCCAGCGCGCACGACCACCCGGAAAACAACACGCGCCACACCCAGTGGCGCGGAACAAACCCCACACCACGCACCAACCCCGCGCTCATCGCCCAGAACAGCAGCATGGCGAGGGTGTGGTCCGCATGGCCAGCACCATTGGTGACGATGTACGGATACACCGTGCCGACCGCCATGACGATCAGCCCGGCGGCCAGGCTGGCTGCGTGGATGCGCGGCTTATGGGCTTCGCTCACGTTGGCCGTGCTCACGCGCGGTCCTCGTCGGTGGCAGCACCGGCGGCGCGCGCGTCGCTCACCTCACCCCACATCGCGTTGAGCACGGCCAGCAGTACGGCAAAGCCGACGCCCAGGACCCAAGTGAAGTACCACATGTCATGTCCTCCGGTGGCTAGCGGGGTTAGTAGAGCGAGTGCTCGTTGGCCCGGATGTGTTCGACCGTCACCTTGCCGCGCATCACGCGGTAACACCAGCTCGTGTAGATGAGGATGATGGGCGTGAAAATGATCGCCGCCCAGAACATCAGGCCCAGCGTGAAGTGGCTGGAGACGCTGTCCCACACCGTCAGGCTGGCGGCGGGCATGCTGGACGACGGCAGCACGAACGGGAACATCGACGCGCCCGCCGTGGTGATGATGCCCGCCAAGCCCAGCGCCGACAGCACGAAGGCCATCAACGTGCACCCTGCCCGCACCAGCACCGTTGCCAGCAGCGGCCCAAGCACGCCGAGCAAGGGCAACAGCCAGAGCAACGGCTGCACTTGGTAGTTGTGCCACCACGCATCGGCGGCGCGCGCCACCGTCTTGGCCATCGGGTTGGACACGCCAGCCGGGTCGATGGCTGAGGTGATGGCATAGCCTTCGATGCCACCCCAGCGCAGCCATGCACCCGCCGCGACGAAGGCAATCACGGCGACAATCGCGGCGCCGGTTGCGGCCTTCGTCGCACGTTGCTGGATCGCCCCTTCGGTGCGATGCGCGAGATAGATGCCGCCGTGCATGGTGATCATCGCGCTCGACACCACGCCGGTCAGGATGGCGAACGGGTTCAGCAATTGCCAGAACGTGCCGGTGTACGTCACCACCATGAAGGTGTCGAAGTGGAACGGCACACCCTGCAGCAGATTGCCGAACGCCACACCGAAGATCAGCGGCGGCACCGCGCCCCCGACAAAGAGGCCGATATCCCACGCTTTGCGCCATGTGGCGTTATGGATCTTGCTGCGGTAATCAAACCCAACCGGGCGGAAGAACAACGCCCACAGCACGGCGAGCATCGCCCAGTAGAACCCGCTGAAGGCCGTGGCATACACCAGCGGCCACGCGGCAAAGATCGCGCCGCCGCCGGTGATGAACCAGACCTGGTTACCGTCCCAGTGCGGGGCGATGGTGTTGATGGCGACACGGCGCTCGTCGTCGGTCTTGCCGACGAAGGGCAACAACGTGCCAACGCCCATGTCGTGCCCGTCCATGATGGCGAAGCCGATCAGCAGCACGCCGATCAGCAGCCACCAGATGACCTTGAGGGTGGGATAGTCGAACATGGTGGCCTCCTCAAGCGTGGGCGGCTTCGAAATCGTAGCGACCGGTACCGAGGCTGCCGGGCCCCTGCCGCGCGAACTTGATCATCAGGTACATCTCGACAATCAAGAGCAGCGTGTAGAAGCCGATGAAGCCTGCCAGCGAGCCGTACAGGCTGGCCTCGCTCAGCGTCGACACGCTCAGGTGCGTGGGCAGCACGCCGTAAATCGTCCACGGCTGGCGGCCGTATTCCGCCACCACCCAACCAAGCTCAGCAGCGAGCCACGGCGCGGGCAGCATCCACAGTGCCCAGCGCAGCAGCCACGCCGGCGCCTTGCGCTGCGGCCGCAGCGTGCTCCAGAACGACAGGCCGAACAGCGCCAGCATCAGGAAGCCCAATCCGACCATGGCGCGGAAGCCCCAGAACATCGGCCACACACGCGGCACGGTGTCGTCGACCGCCTTGTCGATGATCTCGGGCGTGGCTTGCCGCACATCGGTCACGTACTTCTTGAGCAGCAGGCCAAAGCCCAGGTCTTGCTGATGGATCTGCAGCGTTTGGTGGGCGGCGGCATCGTCCGGGTTCTTGCGCAGCGTTTCCAGTGCGGCCACCGCCTCGATACCACTCACGATGCGGCCGCGGTTGCGCACCTTGATCTCGTGAATGCCCGGAATCTGCTTGGACACCGAGCGCGTGCCGATCAGGCCCATCACATAGGGAATCTCGACCGCCCAGTCGTTCTTCTGCTCGCGCTGGTTGATCGACGCGATCATGTTGAAGCTGGCCGGTGCGGGCTCGGTCTCCCACATGGCCTCGATGGCGGCCATCTTGGTTTCCTGCGCTTCGCCCACCGTGTAGCCGGATTCATCGCCCAGCACGATCACAGAGAGCACGCTGGCCAGCCCAAACGCTGCCGCCACCCGGAAGCTGCGTCGCGCAAACTCGACATCGCGCCCGCGCAGCAGGTACCAGCTCGAGATCGACAACACGAACATCGCGCCCGTCACGTAACCGGCCGACACCGTGTGCACAAACTTGGCCTGCGCCACGGGGTTGAAGACGACGGCCCAGAAGTCCGACATCTCCATGCGCATAGTCTGCCAGTTGAAGTCGGCACCCACCGGGTTCTGCATCCAGCCATTGGCGATCAGGATCCACAGCGCGGAGAGATTGGTGCCGATCGCCATGAGCGTCGTCACCAGCAAATGCTGCGTCTTGGTGAGGCGATCCCACCCGAAGAAGAACAGGCCGATGAAGGTGGATTCCAGGAAGAACGCCATCAGCCCTTCAATGGCCAGCGGCGCCCCGAAGATGTCGCCCACGTAGTGCGAGTAGTACGCCCAGTTGGTACCGAACTGGAATTCGAGCGTGATACCGGTGGTCACCCCCAGGGCGAAGTTGATGCCGAACAACTTGCCCCAGAAGCGCGTCATGTCCTTCCAGATGACCTTGTTGGTCATCACGTAGACGCTCTCCATGATGACCAGCAGCCAGACCATGCCCAGCGTGAGCGGCACGAACAGGAAGTGGTACAGCGCCGTCGCCGCAAACTGCAGCCTGGATAGATCGACCAAGTGCTCGGATATCACGGATGCCCTCCCTGCGCTGTTGGTGGTGTCACGCCAATTCCAATTCGGTCGGCGGCCCGCTCTGCATCGACCGGCACCTGGTGATCTCGCACGAAGACCCACCACAGCACGGCCAGCACCGCCACCTTGATGGTGACGGCGACAAACAGATGGCGGGCAAGGCGGCGATCGTTGGGGCTCACAAGGTCGGGCGCTCCAGGGGCGGGCCAGTGCCATCGGCGGGGCTTCCTGCCGATGGTACAGAAAGTCACATGGGAGCCAGTCTAGTCACCATTGCGATGACTGACAAACGTTTCCCGACCGCATTTGTGAGGCATTGCTCACCCGCAGTCGCGTCACGACGGACGGTGTGCGACACGTGCTGCACCGCACCAGCAGAAACGCACCACTGGCGAATGGGGCTTTACCTGACCCGCGAGCCTGACGCTAACTGCAGAGCCGTTGCAGCGCTGCCAGATCACCACGGGTAGCCAGTTGGCGGACTTGCATGGCAAATGCCTCGCATTGCGGATACTCAGTGTGCAGGGCATCGGCCCAGTCGATCAGATCGGAGATGGCGCCCAAGTCGATCAATGCCAGCGCCACCGCGCGCGCCTGCGGCGGCGGGCCAACCAATGGTGCTGCCTCGGAAGCATCCGCCACGGGCGGGAGCCGGTGCAGCCCCAGCAAGCGCATCAGGGCCTCTTGCAGTTCGGCCAGATTGATCGGCTTGAGCAGGGAGGCATCAAACGCAGGCGTTGCAGGGCCGTCGTTGGCCGATGCGGTTAACGGAATCGCCGACAGGACCACCACAGGAACCCCGGGCAGGTGTTGCCGAGCAGCCACCAGCACTGCAAAGCCATCGGCGCCGGGCATCAGGTAGTCGGTCAGTACGAGGTCGGGGCGCGCATCGCCCGCCTGCGCCATTCGCTCGATGATCGAGACACCGTCGGAGGCAGTCTCGACGGCAAAGCCCAGACTCGATAGTTCGTCGGCAAGCAAGCGACGGATGTCGGCCGTGTCTTCCGCAATCCAGATGGTCAAGCCGCTGCCGTCGATGCTGGGCGCGACCGCACCGATGTCGGCAACGTGGTGGCGCGAGACGGCATCTTCGGCGGCGACCGTTGCCGTCACATCCAGGCGCATCGACGTGCCGGCACCCAGCGCGCTGTCGATCTTCAGCGTACCGCCCATGCGTTCGATCCACTGCCGGACGATGGCCAGCCCAAGCCCCGTGCCAGGCTGGGTGCGCGCCGTGTCCAGCCGCTGGAAGGGCTCGAAAATGCGCTGCTGATCTTCAGGGGCGATACCGGGCCCGGTGTCCTTCACGATCAAGGTCAGCCGCACGGCTTGCCCGATCTGCACCTCGCCCTCGCAATCGATCAGGAGTTCAATGCTGCCGCTCGTGGTGTACTTGGTTGCGTTGTCCAGCAGATTGCCGAGCACGCGCCGCAAGCCCTTGGCATCCAGCTCAAGTACGGGCGGCAACGGCCGTGCGATGTGGAAAGTGAACTGGTTGCCGCGACGCCGAGCCAGCTCAGCACCTTCCTGCACAACAGCATCGAGCAGCGCATGCACGTAGACCGGCGTGCTGTGCAATGCGTCCGGCTCGCCGCCACGCGCATAGTCGATCAGATCGTTCACCATGGCGAGCATGTGCCGCGCACTGCGACCGATGATCCGCCCCCGCTCAGCGTTCTCCTGACCCGCGGTCTGCACCAGCTCAGCAAAGCCGATGATGGACGTCAACGGCGTGCGCAGATCATGGCTGATGCGCGCGAGAAAATCGGTCTTGGCGCGGTTCGCCTCATCAGCGTCAATGAGGGCCGTGCGCAACTCCTGCGTGCGCTCGACAACAGCGTGCTCGAGCTTGAGCTGATCCTGGCTCTTGGCATCCAGCAGCGCCTGCTGGATCGCGGCGTGCGCGGCAGACGTCTCGCGCGAGCGCTGAATCACAAGCGCGCCCATCATCAGCAGCGTCGCCAACTCCACCAGCCAGGACAGCCCAAGACCAGCATGCCAGCCACGGTTCAGGATGCCGTGGAACTCCAGCAGCCCCACCAGTTGCACGGCCCACACAACGCCAAACGTCAACATGAACAACCGGGCGTTGGGCAAGCCTCGCCGCCAGGCATCCACCATCGAGAGCGCCCACAGCACGTTGAACACGGCGACCACGATATTGGAATAGACAGCGCCGGCGCGGTAATCCCCCAGCAGGGTCCACAAGCACCCGGCCACCAGGAACACTCCCACCGTGCGATAGACCCACTTCCAGACGGCGATCCGCCCCAGACCGACAAAGGTCATCGTAGCTGCGGCGTAGAACACCGTGGTGAGCACACCCAACGTGGAAGGTGCGCGCAGGACCCACTCCCCGCCGGCCTGCAATACATAGCGATACAGGTACCCCTGAATCGCCATGCTGTAGAGAACGGCAAGGCAGATCCACCCGAACAGCAGCAGGAAGCCGCGATCCCGCCCGGACCATCCCTGGATGAGCGCGTACAACGCCAGCATGAATGCAGGGCCCAGCAGGAAGGCCTGCAGCATCAGGTCATACCCTTCGCGCTGACGGAACGCAGCGGGCTCCCAAAGCTGCGGATCAATATTCACTGCAGAGCGGCTGTGGACCCGCAGGGCAAACATCATCTGCTCGCCTGGGGCCAGCGTGACCGGGAACACCGGAATCATCGCCGGAATGGGCCGGGCGTCCAGCGGCAGACGATTGCCGCTCGGAATGGTGTCGAGCGCGGTGTGCCCATCGGGCGCCAGCCGGTAGTAGTCGACCGACTCCAAGCGCGCAGGGTCCACCGCCAGCCAACGCGTCACCGGCTGAGCGCTGTTGTTGCGCAGCGTTCCTCTGAGCCAGAAGCGAGAAGCGGTGTAGCCCGGGTTCAAACTCTCCCCAGGGATTGCCATCCAGTCGGTGCTGGCCATGGCAGCCTCAAAATCCAGCCGGCCCGTCTTGTCTTCCAGCAGAGATAGATCGCGCAGCAGCGTCAGAGGCTTGGCATCGGTGCCCCCCCTCTGCCCTACGTCAATCGGCTTGGCCCACGTCGGCTGGCCGATCAACCCGACAAGCACAGCCAGCACGAGTGCCAAGCACAGCGCCCAGCACACACGCCGGCGCGACGATGCGACGGCGAACGCGCAAGAACTCACGCGAGGCCCCCCGAATCCTGCCGGAACTGGCTGGGTGTCAGCCCAAAGCGATCACGAAACGCGGTGGAAAAATTGGCAGCGCTGTTGTAGCCCAGCTCCCGGGAAATCAACTGCACGTCGAGCGCGGTCTCGGACAGCATGCGCCGCGCCTCTTTCATGCGCTCCTCGCGCAGAAAATCAAACACGGTCACGCCCACGCACTGCTTGAACGCCGCGTTGAGCCGGCGCGCGTTGGTGCCCACTGCAGCGGCAAGCTCCACCAAGCTGGGCGTCTGCGCGAGTTGCTCAAGCAGCAGCTTGCGTGTCGCCCGATACAGCGTGACATCCAGCGTGCTGGAGGCCGCATTCACATCCCCTTCCGCTGGCGCGCCACTTGGCGCGGCCAGAGGCTTGAGATGGATACACAGGCGCAGGCGGACCTCTTACAAAATCGAAGGGCTTGGTCACATAGTCCACCGCGCCGGCCGCAAGTCCGGCCACACGCTCCTGCGGCAAGGCTGCAGAGGTCAAAAAGATGAGTGGGATGCTCCGGGTAGCGGGATTGGCCTTAAGCAGCCTGCACGCGGTGATGCCATCACACACCGGCATACGGATGTCCATCAGGATCAAATCCGGCACCACGCTCTGGGCCTTATGAACACCGTCCTGCCCATCCCGCGCGATATAGACGCGACAACCCCGCCGCTGCAGAAAATCCACCAGCAGCATGCGGGTCTCGTCGACATCGTCAACGACCAGGATGCGCTGCCCGTGCAACGGATCGGAAGGAAAAGAGACAGTAGTGTCTTCAGCCATGGGCGCGATTAAAGCACGCTCCGACCAGGACTTGGCGGCGTTCTCCTGATGCTTGCGCTCTAAAGTTTCTGCACGGATTGCCGCCCGGCCAAGATTTTTCCGGCCGGCAAAACAATCATGCAGGCGCGCAAAACATGCGACCTCCCCATCCCCCACGGCACGCGATAAGTTAAATCCATGTGCTGCCTTGCAGCTTGAATGGCCTCGCGGCTGTACGCACGCCGCTTCTGCTTCTCGCTCGATTTCAACATCTCCATGCTTAGATACCAGACCACGCTCTGTGGCGTACTGATTTGCGCCTCCGTCATGCTGCTACCCGGCTGCAGCGGTGGACCTTCCTCCACCGATTCGGGAACAACCTCGTCGTCGGCCCCGCTGTCTGTTGATCATCCTGCCGGCCTCGATACGTATGGCAGCGGCAGCAAGCTGACCTTCACTGCCAGCAGCAACACAACCAGTTGGTCATTGACCGGCCCGGGCGCGTTGAGCGCGACCCAGGGTGCCAGCGTGATCTACACTCCGCCCGCCACCGTACAGGCTGATGCGCAGGTCACGATCACTGCCGCGCTGGGGAACACCACCGTCTCGAAAACCATCACCCTGCACGCGCCCGTCCTGCGCCCAGTGGCCGGCCAGGTGAGCTGGTACGTGGGCGATGCGCCGATCGCGATGTCGGTCTCGCCGCAGTTCACCACCGACACGCCCACCTGGTCGTCCGGCGCCGGCACATTCAGCGCCACGCAAGGCAACAGCGTCACCTTCACGCCAGCAACCGTCAGCAACGACACGCAGGCCGTCGTCTCCGTCACTGCGGGTGGCCATACGGAATCGGTCAGCATCGCGCTCAAGCCTGCGAGCGAGAAAACGCTGACGCTGAGCAGCCCATCGGTGCAAGCCGGCAATGGCTCGGTCACGCTGACGGTGCCGTCAACCATCAGCCATGGCGCCTTGAAGTGGGCAGCCTCGATCGGCACGATCACTGTCAACGCGGATGGCAGCGCCACCTTCACGCCACCGGCCACGCTCTCCACGGCAGCAGTCGCCACAGTCAGCGCCACGGATGGCAGTAGCGCGCCATTCACCGGCACGATCTCCGTCACACCCAGTGCCACGCTCTCGCTCTCGCCTTCGAGTGCGTCAACCTCGGCCAGCGGCACCCCCGTGTCCCTGACGGCAACCATCGCCAATCCCAACACGACCTTGTCTGCTGCGAACGTGCAATGGACCGTTCGCGGCCATGGCAGCCTGAGCACCACCAGCGGTGCCACGGTGAGCTATATCCCCGACCCGGCATACACAACCGCAAACGATGCGGCCACCGTCACGGCCACGCTCGGCGCGTTGCAGCAATCGGTCAACATCACGCTCAATTTCCAATCCACGGCGCGATTCAGCGTGCCATATGGCATCGCAGTGGATGGCAGCGGCAACCTATTCGTGGCCGATACGTACAACAGCAGAATCCGCAAGATCACAATACCCGGCGTGGTGTCGACATTCGCCGGCTCCGGCGCGATTGGCAATGTGGATGGAACCGGAGTGGCGGCCAGCTTTAACAACCCAGTCAGTATCGCAACCGACAACAGCGGCAACGTTTATGTGCTAGATAACGGCTCCAAGACCATCCGCAAGATCACACCTGCCCGTGTGGTGACCACGCTGGCCTCCGCTGGCGGCGCCTCCAGCGTGCTCAATAGCATTGCCGTCGACTCGGCAGGCAACGTCTACGTGGCGGATTCCGGCACCAACACCCTCAGCAAGGTCACGCCTGCCGGCACCGTGAGCACCCTGACCAGCGGCGTCAATGACCCGATAGGCGTGGCCGTTGACGGCAATGGCACGGTGTACGTCGCGGAAAGAACCAGCTGCAATATCCGCAAGGTCTCGCCGGTTGGCGCGGTGACTACGCTGGCCGGTTCCGGGGTATGTGCCCACACCGATGGCACGGGAAGCGCTGCCGCCTTCAAAGTCCCTGGATTCATCGCCGTCGACGGAAACGGCAACCTCTATTTGACGGAATCCCAAGGCAACACCGTCCGTAAGGTCACGCCCGCCGGCGTGGTGACCACACTGGCTGGCTCGGGCGCCACCGGCAGTGCGGATGGCCTCGGCACGAACGCTCAGTTCACGATTCCCGTCGGCATCGCTGTTGACAGCAACGGCGTCGTGTACGTGACCGATTTGTATAACAGCCTGATCCGGATGATCAGCCCGACAGGCAACGTGTCGACGCTTGCGGGCGCAGCGGGTGTCTACAGCTATGCCGACGGTACCGCTCTGCCCCGGCAGTAGGCAGTGCCACAACCGAAACAACCCCGTACCAGGGGAGATGCCCCTCTCGTCCCCTTGGTACATCTTCGAGGAGGGCGCCCTCCTCGCTCTTTCTTCATGGCGGCTGTGCCCAACAGCACCGGCCACCAAACCTAACGCGATGGCTGACCGTGCGGAGGCTTCACCAATATGAACGCGCCAGCAAACCATCAAGTCATCGATCATCCGAGGCACCCGCTCACCATCGACGTCTTCTTCGACCTCGTCTGCCCATGGAGCTGGATTGGCATACGCCACCTGGAAGTCGCCCTTCGCGAGTTCCAGCGGCTACAACCAACCGCCAAGACCAAGGTGCAGTGGCGCTCGCATCCGCTGATGCCGGAAACACCGCTTGGTGGCACGTCCTACCAGTCGTTCTATCTGACCCAGTTCGGCGGCCCCACGGCCGTGGCGTTGCGGCGCAAGCAGGTGCAGCAGGCTGGCCAAACCGCCGGCATCGCATTCGACTTCAAACGCATCAACATCTTGCCGAACACCACTGCGGCGCACAGCATGGTTGGCTGCGTGGCGACACAGTGCACCACCTTCGAGAGCATCGGGCTGGTCGACCGATTGTTCAGAGCCTTCTTTGCAGAAGGAGAAGACATCGGCAACCTGCAGGTGCTGGAGCGGTTGGGCATGGAACATGGTGCAAAACCACAAGCCTTGCTCGCCTGCCTGCATGACATCCGCAGCTGCGTTGCCCAGCCTGAGCGCGAACGGCCAAAGCGCGGGCGCCCGGCCAAGGGGGAGATACTGAGCACCCCGCATTTCGTTTTCAACGGCGCCGTCTCGGTGTCAGGGGCGCGCTCGGCAGAGTTGCTGTTGAACGGCATGCTGCGATCAATCGAGGAAGAACCTCAATGAAAGACTCCGGTCAGCCGAAGTGGCCGGGGGTTTTTACGTCACGGCCACCGGGACAACATTGCGCTACCTGGCAGCCGCGCGGCGCATGCGGACGGGTAGCGAGCGCCTAGGGCCCGTTGACTCAAATTGCCAGTAACAGATGGCGTTCTGTCGGAAGCTAGGCGGCATGCAACTGACAGAAGAGCAATACAAGCAAATCGCGGACGTGTTTCCGCGCCAGCGAGGCAACGTGCAGTTGGACAATCTGCGCGTACTCAACGCCATCCTGTATGTAGCGGCCAACGGCTGTAAGTGGCGAGCCCTGCCCGAGCGCTATGGCAAGTGGAATACGGTGTACGTGCGGATGATGCGCTGGAGCCGTGCCTGCGTGCTGGACCGGGTGTTCGAGCAACTGCAGCGACGCCGGCTCATGCGGGTGCGCATTGAGACGATCAGCCTGGATTCGAGCATCGTGAAAGTGCATCCGGACGGCACTGGGGCACGCAAAAAAACGGACCGCAGAGCATCGGCAAATCCCGCGGTGGCTGGAGCACCAAACTGCATCTGGTTGCCGCGGATGAACGCAACGTCGTGACTTGGAGCCTGACGCCGGGGCAAGCGGGCGACGCCCCTGAAGGGCGGCGCCTGATCGAGCAGCTTGGCCCGCATGAGGGGCGCGTTGCGTTGTTGATGGACAGCGCCTATCAGGACGACGCCACGCGTGAGTTGGCGCAGCGCCTGGGGCTCGTGCCGGTCGTCCCGCCCAACCCTCAGCGCCGCCAGCCCTGGGAATACGACCGGCAACTGTATCGCCAGCGCAACTGCGTTGAGCGCTTGTTCCGCCGACTCAAAGCGAGGCGCCGCGTTTTTACTCGCTACGACAAGCTCGACGCCATGTTCGCCGCGTTCATTACCTGCGCCCTTATCGCCGAGAGCCTGCGATAGCGTCAACAGGCCCTAGTGGGCCCCTATCACGTTACCTGATCAATGTTGCGCGTCTTTGGCGGCACGATCGATCAGATTGGCCACCACGGCGGGGTGTGAGACCAACGACATGTGGCTCGACTTCACAGTCGTCATGTGGGCTCCGATCTGTTTGGCCAACGTGCGCTGCACTGGCACCTTGAGCGCATGGTCTTCTTCGGTAACGAGGTACCACGTTGGCTTGTCGTGCCACGCCGCATGAGAGACTTTGCCAGTAAAGGCGGATACGGAAATTGGAACCTGCGTAGCAGCAAGAATGCGCACATGGGCCTCGGGCACATCGCCCGCCATGACGTCGCGATAAGCGGCCGGGTCGTCGAGCCAGATGAAGCCTTCATTGTCGGGCTTCAAGCCATCCATAGGCGCCTTCAGGCGCATCAGCAGATCGGACACGGATTCTCCGCTGTCCGGTACAAGCGCCGAGAGGTAGACGATGCCTTTGACATTGTCTGCATTCCCCGCTTCAGTCACCACGGCACCGGCATACGAGTGCCCCACTAGAATGACATCTCCCGACTGCCGGGCAAGCACGCGACGGGTGGCAGAAACGTCGTCTTCCAGAGAGGTGAGCGGGTTCTGGACAGCGGTCACGTGATAGCCCTTGCGCTGCAGTGCTGCAATGACCTCTGTCCAACTGGAGCCATCGGCAAAGGCACCGTGCACCAGGACGATATTTCGGATTGGGTTACGCACTTCCTTTGCCTCAGTTGTTAGGGTGAAGAGGCCCACCGTGAGCCCGACGAAGATTGCAGCAGATTTGAGCCACCGGCTCCGGGATACTTTCATGATTCGCTCTCGCACGTTATACGACCTGAAATAAAAAAACCCCGGAGATCGTTGATCTACCGGGGTTTTTGGCTCGCCGTGAAATCAGGCGAAACGCGCTTACATATTGTCGATCATCACCTGACCAAAGCCCGAGCACGACACTTGGGTCGCGCCTTCGAGCAGGCGGGCGAAGTCATACGTGACCTTCTTCGACAGGATCGACTTCTCGATCGACGAGATGATCAGGTCAGCGGCTTCCGTCCAGCCCATGTGGCGCAGCATCATTTCGGCCGACAGGATTTCGGAACCCGGGTTCACGTAGTCCTTGCCAGCGTACTTCGGTGCCGTACCGTGGGTGGCTTCGAACATGGCAACGGAGTCGCTCAGGTTCGCGCCCGGGGCGATACCGATACCGCCGACTTGCGCAGCCAGGGCGTCGGAGATGTAGTCGCCGTTCAGGTTCAGCGTCGCCACGACCGAGTACTCGGCCGGACGCAGCAGGATCTGCTGCAGGAAGGCGTCGGCAATCGCGTCCTTGACGACGATTTCCTTGCCCGTCTTCGGGTTCTTGAACTTGCACCACGGGCCGCCGTCGATCAGCTCGGCGCCGAATTCCTTCTGTGCCAGCGCGTAGGCCCAGTCACGGAAACCACCTTCCGTGAACTTCATGATGTTGCCCTTGTGCACGATCGTGACCGACGGCTTGTCGTTGTCGATCGCGTACTGGATGGCCTTGCGCACCAGGCGCTCGGTGCCTTCGCGCGACACCGGCTTCACGCCAATGCCCGAGGTTTCGGGGAAGCGGATCTTCTTGACGCCGAATTCGTCCTGCAGAATCTTGATCAGCTTCTTGGCCTTCTCGCTCTCGGCTTCGAATTCGATGCCGGCGTAGATGTCTTCCGAGTTCTCACGGAAGATGACCATGTCGGTCTTCTCCGGCTCTTTCACCGGCGAAGGCACGCCCTTGAAGTAGCGCACCGGGCGCAGGCAGACGTACAGGTCCAGCTCTTGGCGCAGCGCCACGTTCAGGGAACGGATGCCGCCGCCCACCGGCGTCGTCAGCGGGCCCTTGATGGACACCACGTAGTCCTTCAGGACTTGCAGGGTTTCTTCCGGCAGCCACACGTCCGGGCCGTACACCTTGGTCGACTTCTCGCCAGCGTAGATCTCCATCCACGAGATCTTGCGCTTGCCGGCGTAGGCCTTTTCAACGGCTGCGTCCACCACCTTGATCATCACCGGGGTGATGTCGAAGCCAGTGCCGTCACCCTCGATGTAGGGAATGATGGGGTTGTTGGGGACGTTCAGGGAGAAGTCTTGGTTGACGGTGATCTTCTCGCCGGCCGGGACCTTGATGTGTTGATACATGGACGACTCCAGTGCAGACCGCGGGTGAGCGGGTGGACGGTGGGGGTTGACAGCACAGCGTGCTGCCCCGGGTTGGCCGAGCCGGCACGCTGCAATGAACTGGTAATTCTAGCGGGCTGCGATGACACTCTCACGGTGCACCGCACAAATTTCGCAAGCCTTAACTCTTATATAAGACACAAGAGTTAATTTCGCATTATGCCGGAAAATTTCACCATCCGCCACAGTCGCGCACATGGCGAAACGGCCGGTCAGCCACTGGGCAGGGTGGCGCCGGAGGCGCGTTCGATCAGGCTGCGGGCATCGGCCAGCGCGGGGTTGGCGCCGGCCTGCGCGCTCCAGGCGTCGACCAGGCGGCCGAGGGCGGCGCGCAGTTCCACATGGCGATCGGCCTCCAGCAAGCCAATCAGGCCCGTGCCGTCCAACCCGGGGTGATGGCGCACCAGCCAGGCCAGGGTCTGGATGTGGTCGACGAAGCGGGCATCGGCCCGATACAGATTGCTGAAACAGTTCAGCCCTATCTGCCGGTCGAGCGGCTGGCCGGAGAGCGTCTGTGACACAAGCATGAAATCGTCCAGGCTGGAGGCAGCCTGATCGGGCACCCGGCGCAGGCCCAGCGTGACGGCGAGCGTCGCCAGCGCGCCGCCGCCAAACAGGAAGTCGCGACGGGTGAATCGGGCAGGCTTGAGGGGATGGGAGGACAACGGAGAGAGCGGCACGGCGGATTCTGGACAGAGTCCGGGCGATTCTCAGGGCCGGTCTACTTTGATCCAATCAGACACGTCCGAAAGCCCGGCCCTCCCGCTCAGAAGTCGGGCATCTTTTTTGCGCAGCGCAACATGCGCCACATCCCGGCCAGCGTGCCGCTGACCCCGTCAAAATGACCTCAAAAAAAATCAACGCGACGTGTCAACGCGCCCGCAGCAGCCTGCGTTATTGCAGATGACTCATTTAGCGGGTCGTTGGTTAACTCACTGATCGATAAAAGGATTCACCATGAAGAAGCTGATCGCTGCCCTGATCGCCGGCCTGTTCGCTGCTGGTGTGTACGCACAAACCCCGGCTGCTCCGGCTGCTGACGCTGCTGCTGCTCCGGCTGCCGCTGAAAAGGCTCCGGCTAAGGCCAAGAAGCACGCCAAGAAGCACAAGAAGGCCGCTAAGAAGGCTGACGCTGCTGCTCCGGCTGCTGACGCTGCCAAGCAGTAAGTTGGTGCTTCTGCCGGGCCCTCGCGGCTCGGCCGACACAGAAAAGCAGATGCTTATGCGTCTGCTTTTTTTTGCCCGCAATTTTTACAATCTCCCTGAGCCCGCATGCGGGGCTGTCAAAATAGCGCCATCTGTCTTGGGTACCGTGCGCCTTCCTCACAACAAGAATCAGGGAAGGCGCAATGGAAATTCGATCGATGTTCGCTCCGGTGCGGCGCAAACGCACCGTGTTCACGATGGTCACACTTGCCGCACTGACTGCCGCTGCCGTGATTGCCGGCTGCGGCGGCTCGTCGTCTGACACGACGCCGGTGGCTGCCACGCCAGCCGACGCCGCCACCGCCGACAGCAACATCCAGGCCGCGTGGGTCGAGATTGGCGACAGCAACCAGGCTGTCGTGCGCGCAGTCACCACGTATACGAACAGCGCCTCCCCGGCGGACAACACGGTCTGCCCGCTGCTGACGGTGGACGGCACTTCCACGCGCATGAGCCTGCGCGTGGCTGCCGGCACCATCGCCCAGCGCACCACGGCCAGCGCCGCCAGCGATTCGAAAGCTTCATCCTTCCCGGTGAATGCCTGCGAGGCCACGGTGGCATCCACAGCCAAGGTCGCATCGATCGGCTCGCGCGTGCTGCCGCTGCCCAAGGCCAACCCGCAGCGCGTGGTGATCCTGGCGGACACCGGCTGCCGCATGAAGAAGTCGAGCAACAGCTGGCAGTCGTGCAATGACCCGCTGTCATGGCCGTTCGCCACAGCGGCCACCACGGCGGCGGCGATGAACCCGGACCTCGTGCTGCACGTGGGCGACTACCACTACCGTGAAAACGCCTGCCCGCCCGACGTGGCCGGCTGTCAGGGCAGCCCGTGGGGCTACGGCTGGGATACGTGGCAATCCGACCTGTTCCAGCCCGCCGCGCCGCTGATGGCCGCCGCCCCGTGGGTGCTCGTGCGCGGCAACCATGAAGAATGCGCGCGTGCCGGCCAGGGGTGGTTCCGCTTCCTGGACCCGCGCCCCTACTCCGCCGCCCGCTCGTGCGACAACCCGGCCAACGACACCGGCGCCAATGCATCGGACCCGTACGCCGTAGCCATCGGCACCGACACGCAGGTCATCGTGTTCGATTCGGCCAAGGCTGGCACGACCGCATTGGCGACCACTGACCCGTGGTTCCAGACCTACCAGAAGCAGTTCAGCACGGTGGGCACGCTGGCCGCCAAGCCGGGCGTGATGTCGATCTTCACCAACCATCACCCGATCCTGGGCTTCGTGCCCATCGCGGGCAGCACGCCGCTGGGCGGCAATGCGGCACTGCTGTCGGTCATGAACAGCCTGAACGCCACGGCCTACTACCCGCCGGGCGTACAAGTCGCGCTGCATGGTCACGTGCATGACTTCCAGGCCATCAACTTCACCAGCAACCACCCGGCGACCATCGTGGCGGGCAATGCCGGTGATTCGCTGGACGTGGCCCTGCCGGATCCGTTCCCGGCCATCAGCCCGGCCTCGGGCGTGACGGTTGGCAGCATCTCGCACAACAACTCGTTCGGCTTTATGGTGATGGACCGCCAGCCGGCACCCGCCAAGGGCTGGCTGTTCAAGGCCTACACCGTCAACGGCAAGCTGCTGACGACCTGCACGCAGAACGGCTCCAGCCTGGTGTGTGACAAGACGGGCTTCGTTGCACCTTGAAAAAACTGAGCACTGCGCTGCTGGTTGCTGCCGCACTCTTCTCGGGTGCGGCGGCAGCCGAATCGATTGGCATGACGCCCAAGCTGGACGCCGTGCCCCCGCCTGCCGAGTCGACATCGTTCAAGCCGGACCCGAACCTCGTCGCACTCGGCAAGCGGGTGTTCTTTGACCCACGCCTGTCGGAGCCGCAAGGCACATCGTGCGCGGCATGCCATGACCCCAGCCGTGCCTTCGCGCCCACGCTGAAAGGCGAGGCGCTGCGCATCGGCGTGCCGGCCGGCAGCCGCCCGGGGCACGTGGCGCCGCGCAATGCGCCGTCGCTGCTGTACCTGCGCTACATCCCGCATCGCTACTTCTTTCAGGACGACGACGCCAGCTTCCCGTCGCCGTTCGGCGGCTTCTTTGTCGATGGCCGCGCCGATACGCTGGCCGAGCAGATCCGTGGCCCGCTGTTCAGCCCCGATGAGATGGGCAACCCGTCGCCGCGCGCCCTGCAGCGCAAGGTGGCCGGCACCGACCTGGGCCAGGCGCTGACAAAGCAATTCGGCGCCGATGCAGTGCGCGACCCGGAACGCCTCATTGGCGCACTGGGCAAGGCGCTGGGGGCCTATTTCCAGAGCGACGAACTGGCGCCGTTCACCTCGCGCTTCGATGACTTTTTACGCAAGCGCACACCGCTCTCCCCCGCCGAGATGCGCGGGCTCGCCCTGTTCCGCAACCCGGACAAGGGCAACTGCGCGTCGTGTCACCTGATGATGGAGTCGTCGTCGCGGCCCGAGCGCTCACTGTTCACGGACTTCGGCTACGACGCCATCGCCGTGCCGCGCAATCCGCTGTTGCCGGCCAACAAGGACGCCAAACACTTCGACGTGGGCCTGTGCCAGACCGCCCACAAGCTCAAGTGGCCCGAGCACGACCAGTGGTGTGGGTACTTCCGCACGTCGGGCCTGCGCAATGTGGCGGTACGCCAGACCTTCATGCACAACGGCGTATTCCGCACGCTGCGCGACACGGTGGCCTTCTACGCCACGCGCTCGACCGACCCGGCGCAGTGGTACCCGGGCACAAAGGGAACACCCCTGCGCTTCAACGACGTGCCCGCCAAATATCAAGGCAATGTCAACGTGAACGCCGTGCCGATGAACCGCCGCCCTGGCACCACGCCTGCGCTGACGGAAGACGAGATCGACGACATCGTCGCCTTCCTGCGCACGCTCACCGATGCGCGTTACGTGGGGCTGATGCCGGATGCGGCTGCGGACAAGGCGCGCTCGGCACACGCGCCCAAGGCCGCCGCCAAAACGGCAGCCACCGAACGTCCGGCAACAAACACGCGGTAACAACTTCGTTCCGCCCTTGGGAGCAGTCTCATTGACGGCGGCTAGCCGAGTACCGATCATGGAGCGTTCTGTTTCTAGCCCACAACCTCCATGACTACCTTGTCCCGTCTGCTTGCCGCGCTGTCCGTGGCCGTTGCCGCCACTGGCGCATTTGCGCAAACACCCACCGGCCCCCAAACCGGCTTGCCCGTCGCCGACCTGACCATCGGCATGTACAAGGTCAAGGCGGAAGTGGCCGCCACCCCGCAATCGCGCGAGACCGGCCTGATGTTCCGCAAGACCATGCCCGACACAGCCGGCATGCTGTTCGTGTTTGATGAATCCGCCGGCCATTGCTTCTGGATGAAGAACACGGACCTGCCGCTGTCGATCGCCTTCATCACCGACGACGGCACCATCTCCGACATTGCCGAGATGAAGCCGCAGACCGAAGACAACCACTGCCCGACCAAGGCCGGCGTTTATGCGCTGGAGATGAACAAGGGCTGGTTTGCTCGCAAGGGGATCAAGCCCGGTACCAAGGTGGGCGGGCTGCCCCGCTAAGACGCGAACGCACACCACAACAGAGAGGAGACCGCCGCATGCACGCTTTCGACAACAACCGTCGCCGCTGGATGCGGCAAGCCGGCGCGCTGGCCGTGGGCGCGGGTGCTGCCTCCGCAGGCTGGCCGCTGGCAGCTTCGGCAGCCGATGCGCCCAAGGGCACGCGCCTGATCCTGCTGGGCACCGGCGGCGGACCGACACCCAAGAAGAACCGCTCAGCGCCGGCGCAGGTGATCGTCATCAACGGCGTGTCGTACGTGGTGGATTGCGGCAACGGCGTGGGCCGCCAGTACGTAAGTGCGGGGCTCAAGCTCAAGGCCATCCGCAACATCTTCATCACGCACCAGCACTCGGATCACAACGCCGACTACGGCACGCTGTTGCTGCTCGCGTGGGCCACCGACCTGACCGGCCCGGTCGACGCCTGGGGCCCGCCCCCGCTGGCCGCGATGACGACCAAGTTCCTCGAGCTGTACGACTACGACATCCGCACCCGCATTGCCGACGAAGGCCGCCCGCCGCTGGCGCCGATGATCCACCCGCACGAACTGACCGACGGCGGGCTGGTCATGCAGGACGCCAACGTGAAGGTGACGAGCGCGCTGGTGAAGCACCCACCGGTCTCGCCGGCATTTGCGTTCCGCTTCGATTCGGCCGACCGATCCATCGTCATCTCCGGCGATACGGCACCGAGCGAGAACCTCGTGCGCCTAGCCTACGGCGCGGATGTGCTCGTGCACGAAGTCATGCACCTGCCGTCGCTCGACAAGCTGCTCTCCACCGAGCCCAACGCCAAGACGCTGCGCGAGCATCTGCTGGCCAGCCACACCTCCACCGAAGACGTCGGCCGCATCGCCACCGAGGCCAAGGTGAAGACGCTGGTGCTGTCGCACTTTGTGCCGGGCGGCTATCCGTTCCTGGAAGATTCGGTGTGGCTGGATGCGGTGCGCCCGTACTTCAAGGGCGAGATCATCGTCGGACGCGACTTGCTGGAAGTCTGATCCAACTGAAGCTGGTTACCGCGTCGTCTCGTTGCAATCGCGGTAGAGCATGTTGCCCGGGTTCCGACCTGCGGGCAGGGTCTCATCGGTCAGGAAGCCGGTGGGACCCTTGGTCCACCAGACGTACTGGCCCGACGCATAGCGCGCACCCGAGGCCGCAATCACATTGGCAAAGACGAGCGTCTTGCCGTCGAGCACCATGGACGCCAGCGGCGTATCCCCCACCGTCATGTACTTCACCGCGAGGGTCTTGCCGCCCTCACAGGTGTACCGCACATCGCGCGGGTCCTTGATCGGCAACGCCGTATAGGCACGCGCCTGGTCGATGGCCTTGTTCAGGCCCGCCTTGGCAAAGTCGAGCGCAGTGTTCAGATCATCGGACGACATGCCGGGCACCGGCGATTGCTGCTGCGCCACAGCCACGCCGCTGAACACACCGGCAGACAGCGCCACACCAAAGATCAAGGCAGTTGTAGAACGTCGCATCGATCAGTCTCCTTGCAAGGTCAACAGAACCCGTTAGACGCGCGTGCGGCGAAAAAGTTAGTCGGCCGCGGCGGCGTCCACATTGGTGCCGGTCTTGAGGACGAACGGCGTCGGCTCCAGGCGTTGCGGCAGCTCATCGGACAGCGCGCGGGCGGCATCGGCAAAGCATTGCACGAGGCTATCCGCCAGCGAAGACGGCGCATGGTGCTCGGCACGCATGGCGCGCACGTCAAACGTCTGCGCCGGCTCCAGCGCGAACAGCGCAATACGATCCATGCTGCCAGTGGCGGCGGTGAACTGATCGAGCATCGTCACGCCCAATGACTCCTCCACCAACGAGCGTGCCAGCGAATACGTCTGCACCTCTAGCGTCGATTGCGGTGCTAGACCACCGCGCGCCAAGGTCTGCCCGACCAGCGAGCCGAGCGAGATCTGATCTTCCAGCCCGATGAATGGCTTCTCAGCGACAAGCTTGTGCAGCGCGCGCCCATCCGTCTTGCCGCCCACCCAGGCGCGCGGCGCGGCCAGCAAGATGCGGCCCTGCGCGACCGGCGTGGTGCTGATGGCCGGATGCACCGGCGGCGCGAAGGCAAAGCCGACGTCGATGTCCTGCGAGAGCAGGCCCTGCACGATCTCGGCGGTGTGATGCGTGAACACACGCACCAGCGTATCGGGATGCCGCTGTGAGAAGCGCCGCACGGCGGGCGCGAGAATGCTCGGCGCCAGGCTGGGTGTGGCCGCCACGCGCAGGCGCCCTGCCCCCTTGTGCCGCAGGTTGGCCGACACGCGCCGCACGCGCTCGACCTCCTGATACAGGCGCTCGACCTCAGAAAACAGCTCGAATGCCTCTGCGGTGGGCTGCAGGCGGCCCTTGGTGCGATCGAACAAGCGAAAGCCGAGCTGCAGCTCGGTGTGCTGCAGCACGCGCGTCACTACCGGCTGCGACACGTTCAGCATGCGCGCCGCTTCGCTGACTGTGCCGACCAGCATCACCGCGCGGAAGACTTCGATCTGGCGCAAACGCATGGCCGCCGATCCTCACAATCCGAATAGGAAAGCGCCGATTGTGACATCCGGCGCCGGTCTTCGGCTAGGCGGGCGCGGATGCGGCCACCGTGGCGGCCGCGCCCTCCGCTTCCAGCGCATCCAGAAACACACGCACCTTGCGCGGCACCAGCTTGCGCGCAGGCATGAGCGCGTAAACGCGCAGCGCGGTCAGTTCGAAATCGGGCAGCACGCGCACCAGGCGGCCGGTGGCGACTTCCGTATCACCCACGGAGCGCGCCATGCGGGCCACGCCCAGGCCACGCACGGCAGCGCGTGCGCGCATCTCGGCATTCAAGGTCTGCAGGCGCGGCTGGATGGGAATTTCAAGGGGCTCGGCCGTGGGTTCGCCAACGGGCCGGAAGGCCCAGCTTGCATCGTCGGGGCCGGACAGGCACGGCCAGCCCGCCAGATCGGCAGGCGTCTTGAGCGGCGGGCGTTCCGCCAGCAGGGTCGGCGATGCGTACAAACCGCGCGGAATCAGCACCACACGCCGCGCCACCAAGGACGAATCGGGCAGCACCTGATCGACCATCACGAAGACGATGTCGTAGCCGCTGGCCAGCAGATCCGGCTGCTCCCACGAGATATGCACCTGGATCTGGAGATGCGGGTATTTCTCCAGCGTGCGGCACACCGGCTCGGTCAGGTGCTGCGCGCCCACCTCGTACGGTGCGGCAATGCGCAGCGTGCCTGCCACGGCTTCGCTGGCGGCGGTGGTGTCGGCGTGCACTTCGCGCAGGCGCTCGAACAGCGGGGCGATGTCGTCGTAGAAGTGCGAGCCAGCCTCGGTCAGGCGCAACTGGCGCGTGGTGCGGGTCATGAGCCGCACACCGAGCGCGGCCTCCAGCCGCGATACGGCGGCGCTAGCGGTCGATTTGGGAATGCCCAATGCCTCGGCGGCGGCGGTGAAGCTGCCAGCCTCCACCACGCGGCAGAAGGTTTCCCAGTCGTTCCACTCCATTGTTCGCATGACTGGACAGTGTTCCTAGAGTTGGCCGTTTATCCGGCTGGCGGGCAAGTTTATGCTCGGGCACATGTCGCTGCAAATCCTTCCGCCCGCCTCGCTGCGGGCGTTTCCCCATTTTTCTTCGGCGCGCATCCACGCTTTTGGCCTGGCGGTGGGCCTGGCTACGGGCCTCGATTTCGTCTCTTCCCAGATGATGGCCGTGGCGGGCCAGCATATCCAGGGCGGCGTGCATGCCAGCCCGGATGCGTATCTGTACGCCGTCACCGCCTATGCCGTGGCGGCCGTCGTGGCCAACCTGGCCATCGGCCGCATTGCCGCGCACGTGGGCTACCGGATGTTCGCGCTGGCGGGCATTGTGCTGTTCGGCATCGGTTGCGTGGTCTGCGCAACCTCCAACAACATTGGCGAGCTCGTCATCGGCCGGACCATCCAGGGGCTGGGCGCGGGCGGGCTGTTCTCGGCCTCGCGCATTCTGGTGCAGCTCACCACCGAGCCCGATGAGCGCATCCCGCCCATGATGATGTTCAGCGTGGGGCTGTTCGGGCTGACGACCATCGCGCCGTGGATCTGCGCCGAAGTGCTGGAGTACAGCGAATGGCGCGTGATCTTCTGGCTGGAGCTTGGGCTGGCCGTGGTGGCCTGGGTTGCGATGTTCTTCCTGCCGCCTGAGCACCATCAGCCGCGTACACGCGCCGCACGCCGCCCGCACGAAGCACCGCCGGAAGACAGTCAATGGGATTGGGTGGGCGTGGGCGCCATCGCCATCGGTGCGCTGTCGTTCCTGATGGGCTTGTCGGAGCTGCGCTACAACCGGCTGACCGCATCGCCCGTGATTCCGCTGTTGCTGCTGGGTGGTGCCGCTGCGCTGCTGCTGGCCATCCACCGCCTGCGCACACACCCGGACCCGTGGCTCGACCTCTCGCGCCTGAGTGGCCGCCGCTACCTGTGGGGCATCGGCTTTTACGGCGTGTATTACCTGATGAGTGGGTACTGGTCGTACCTGTTTCCGGCCGTGTCGCAAGGTGGACTGGGCTTCACCTTCCGGACGACCACGCTGTTCCTGATGATCAGCGGTGCGGTGTCGACCGTGGCGGCAGTGATCTTCACGGTCTGGCTGCCGTTCTTCTTCCGCAAGCGCCGCTTTATCGCCATCGGCTTTGCCATCTATGCCGCGGCTGCCCTGTTGCTGGCCACGAGTCTGATGCCTGGCGCGCCGGACTACGCGTTCTTTCCCGTGTCGTTTCTGGAAGGCATGACGCCGGTTGCGGTGATGATTCAGGTGGCGATGATGACCTACCTCGATCTCGACCGCGAAGACTTCGCGCACGGCTATCAGATGAAGAACATCGCGCGCCAGTTCGCCACCGCGGTGGGCACGGGGTTGGCCGTGGTGTCGCTGCAGACGCAGCAGGCGGAATCGCGCTCGCTGATCGTCGCGCACGTCACGCGCTTCACGTCGGACCTGCAGGCAGCCAACCCGCTCACGCCACAACGGCTGGCCAGCCTGTCGGCCGAGATCGACCGCCAGGCCACGCTGCTGGCCGGCACGCAGCTCTTCAGTTGGTTTGCAGTGGTATGTGGGGTGTTGGCGGTGGTGGTGCTGGTGCAGCGGTCGTTGCGCTAAAAGCGTTGCCCTAGGATTTCTGCACCGCGTACTTCCCCGCCCCCGTCACAGCCAGCAAAAACAGCCCGCCCATGATGCTGAGGTTCTTGTAGAACTGCACCATGTTGGCGGTCTGCATGGCGCCTTCCACGTTCCAGAAGGTATGTGCGATGAGCGCGGTGCCCAGCACGAACAGCGCCATCAGCAAGGCCAGCGGTCGCACCCAGAAGCCGATCAGCAGCGCGATCCCCACACCGAACTCCATGACGACCGCGACGGCGGCGGCGAGCATCGGCATCGGTGCGCCCACCGTCCCCATGTACCCGACGGTGCCCTGGAAACCGGTCAGCTTGCCCCAGCCGGAAATCAGGAACAGCAGCATCATCAGCACGCGACCGAGCAGGATCAGCTCGTCGCGCCAACGTTCGACGAATGCGTTCATGGCAGTCTCCATAGCCATTGGTGATGCTTAAAGCTTAGGCGCTGGACTTGCTAAGTATGGTTTCGAGCGCATCGAGTACCGCCTGAATCACTCCATGCCGCACATGCTCTTTCCGTTCGATCATGCCGACGGTGCGCACGGGCGTTTGCGGCGGCATGGGCAGCACGCGCAGAGCGGGGTCGCTCTCCCAGCTTGCGCGGCGCAGGCGCGGCACCAGCGTCACGCCCACCTGCTGGCGCACCAGTTCGACAATCGCCTCGATCGAGTTGACCTCGATGAATTCGTTGACGGCCATGTGCGTCTTGCGCAGGGCGCGGTCGATGAGTGCGCCGGTGCGTACTGCGCGGTCGAAGCGCAGGAACGGATGCGTGCGCAGGACCTCTTCTGCGCGGCCGCGCGTGTGGCGACCCGCCACCACCACCAGCGGCTCGGTGTAGAGCGGGTGCCAGGCCAGGTTGGCAGGCAGGCGCTCCAGATGCTCGACCACCAGCGCACCATCCAACTCCCCCGCTTCCACCTGCTCAGCAAGCTCGCCAGACTTGCCCGTGATCAGCTTGACGTCGAGCCCCTTGTGCGCCTGCTTGAGCCCCGCTACCGCGTGGGCTAACGAGCCCATCACCGATACCACGGCGCCAATCGCGACAGCACCGGCCAATTCGGTCTGGGGTTCATCGCCGATGCGCATGGCGTCGTACAGGCCCAGCAGGTGCTCGGCCTGGGGCAGCAGTGCGCGGCCATGCGCGTTGAGCGTGACCGTACGCCCGGAACGATCGAACAAGTCGCGACGCAACTCGGCTTCCAGCGCGCGCATCTGCAGACTGACGGCCGCCTGCGTGAGCGCCACGCGCTCGGCAGCAGCGGCAAACGAGCCGTGGCGTGCCACGGCAACGAAGGTGCGGAGAAAGCGGACGGTGCTCACACGGTACCCACAAGCCGGCGTAGACGACTCTCAAGTTTTTCTTAAGCAATATCCAACGAATTTTAGCTTTATTAAATTCCGTGCACCGCAAATAATCATCCGATCCACTCAGCCCACCTCCTTTCCCAAGCCATGTCCCACCGCTTCGATTGGCAGAACCCCTACCCCACCGTGCGCATTCCGCTGTTTGCGCGCAATGTTGTCTCCACCTCGCACCCGCTGGCGGCGCAGGCCGGATTGCGCATGTTGCTCGCGGGCGGCAGCGCGGTAGATGCGGCCATTGCGGCGGCAGCCATGCTGACTGTGGTGGAGCCCGTTTCGTGCGGCCTGGGCAGTGATGCCTTTGCCATCCTGTGGGACGGCAAGGAGCTGCACGGCCTGAATGCCTCCGGCACGGCACCGCAGGCGTGGAACCTGGATTACTTCCGCAACAAGTACGGCGAAGACGCAAACGGCACCCCCAAGCGCCCGACGCGCGGCTGGGATGCGGTGACGGTGCCCGGCGCCATCTCGGCCTGGGCCGCGTTGCATGCGCGCTTTGGCAAGCTGCCGTTTGCCGATGTGCTGGAACCCGCCGCGGAGATTGCCGAACGCGGTTACACCGTCTCGCCCATCGTCGCGCACAAGTGGGCTGCGGCGATTCCTGAACTGCACAATCAACCCGGCTACGCGCAGGCCTTCATGCCGCACGGCCGCTCGCCCGAAGTTGGCGAGAAATTTCAGCTGACGGATGCCGCCGCCACACTGCGCCGCATCGGCCAGACCAACGGGCGCGATTTCTATGAAGGCGAACTCGCCGAGCGCATCGCGGCGTACGCACGCGAATGCGGCGGCACCATGATCGCGCAAGACCTGCGCAACTATCAGCCCGAGTGGGTCAAGCCCATCACCAAGCGCTACCGCGGCTACGACCTGCACGAGATTCCGCCGAACGGCCAGGGCATTGCCGCGCTCATCGCGCTGGGCATTCTCGACCGCTTCGACCTGAGCGCGCTGCCGGTCGACTCCGCCGATTCGCAGCACCTGCAGATCGAGGCGATGAAGCTGGCGTTTGCTGATCTCTATAAGTACGTGGCCGATCCACGCTCGATGGAAGTCACGCCCGAGCAGATGCTCGACGATGCGTACCTCGATGCGCGCGCCAAGCGGATCGACATGGGCCGCGCACAGGTGCCCACCTTCGGCATGCCGCGCGCCGGCGGCACGGTGTATCTGACTGCGGCCGACGAGAACGGCATGATGGTCTCGTTCATCCAGTCCAACTACATGGGCTTCGGCTCGGGCGTGGTGGTGCCTGGCACGGGCATCAGCCTGCAGAACCGCGGCTTCGGTTTCTCGATGGACGCGCGCTCGGCCAACGTGGTGGAAGGTGGCAAGCGGCCGTTCCACACCATCATCCCGGCCTTCCTCACCAAGGATGGCAAGCCGCAGATGAGCTTTGGCGTGATGGGTGGCGACATGCAGCCGCAAGGCCATCTGCAGACGCTCGTGCGCATGCTCGACTACAAGCAGCAGCCGCAGGCCGCGTGCGACGCGCCGCGCTGGAAGGTCAACCGTGATTTCACGCTCGACGTGGAGGCCACCATGAACGCCACCACCGTCGCCGCACTGAAGGCGCGCGGACACAAGCTCAAATCGGTGGCCGATCCGTATATGGATTTCGGCTCGGGCCAGTTCATCTGGCGCTTGTCTGACGATGCTGACCACGGCTACGTGGCCGCCAGCGACAGTCGCCGCGATGGCCACGCCGTGGGCTTCTAAGCCAGCGTACACAAGCGCGTTGACCCGTGGACCGGGCGGGCAACGCGCTGCAGTTCCATAACAACGATCCCGGCCGGCACCAAAGGAACCCTCATCATGACCGCCCCTTCTGCGGCAAGCGCTGCTGCGCCCGCTCGCCCTGAAAAAACCGATGCGGCCCACGCGCGGCGCATCATCATCTCGTCGTCGATCGGCAATGCGCTGGAGTGGTACGACTTTCTCGTCTACGGGTTCTTTGCGTCCATCATCGGCAAGCTGTTCTTTCCGGCGGATGACGAGTGGGTATCGCTGCTGTTTGCAGTGGGCAGCTTTGGCGTGTCGTTCATCACGCGGCCGGTGGGCGCGATCGTGCTCGGCATGTATGCGGACAGGAAGGGGCGCAAGGCCGCACTGACGCTGTCGATCCTGCTGATGATCGTCGGCACGCTGGCGATTGCGGTGATGCCGAGCTATCAGCAGATCGGCGTCGTCGCGCCGATCACCATCCTGCTCGCGCGCCTGGTGCAGGGCTTTGCGGTGGGCGGCGAGTTCGGTAGCGCGACGGCGTTCATGGTGGAGCACAGCAAACACGGGCGCGGCTACTACGCAAGCTGGCAGTTTGCGAGCCAGGGCATTGCGACCATCCTCGCCGCTGGGCTGGGCGCACTGCTCACGGCCTCGCTCACGCCGGCGGACCTGGAGGGCTGGGGCTGGCGCCTGCCGTTCATCTTCGGCCTGCTGGTCGGCCCGGTCGGTTTCTACATCCGCCGCCACCTCGACGAAACGCCTGAGTTCGTTGCCGAGCAGAAGAAGACGACGGTCGACCCGCAAGCCTCGTTCAAGGCGCAGTGGACCAACCTGCTGCTGGCGGTGGGCGTGGTGGCACAGTCCACCGTGTCGGTGTACGTGTTGCAGCTCTACATGCCGACGTATGCCGTCAAGCAACTGCATCTGCCGGCCGCGCAGTCGTTCGCGGTGGTGGTGCTCAACGGCGGGCTGCAGTTCCTGCTGTCGCCGGTGATGGGCGCGTTGTCCGATCGCATCGGCCGCATCCGCATCATGCTCACCACGTCGGTGCTGATGATCGTGTTGATCTATCCGATGTTTGCACTGCTGCACGCGTATCCGACCATCGGCGCGTTGCTGGCGCTGCAAGCCGTATCGGGCATCTTCAAGGCGGCGTATTCGGGGCCGATGCCAGCGTTGATGTCGGAGATCTTCCCCACGCGCGTGCGCTCAACGGGCCTGTCGCTCGACTACAGCCTGGGCGTGACACTGTTCGGCGGGTTCGCACCGTTCATCGTCACATGGCTGATCCACACGACGGGCGATACGCTGGCGCCGAGCTACTACGTGCTGACGGCGGCCGTGGTGAGCGGCATCTCGCTGACGATCATCGCGTTGCGCCACCGCAAGGCCGGACGCGCTTCCTGAGCGTTTACTCTTTCTTTACACCGCCCCACTGCCCTTTTTCACGCTTTTTACGAGCGAACCGATACGGTGTCACCATGTTCAACGACTTGGCGATGCCAGCCACCGCCTTCGCATCATGGGCCGATCCATGCTTCTGTCTTCGCTCGTTCCGCAGCTGCTGCCGCCCTCGCCGGCAGCGGCCTCTCGTGTGGATTCTCGCGTGGTTGCCACGCCGGCACGCCAGTATGTGAGCCTGCGCGTAACGGTGCCAAGCGATGAACCCCATGCGGTTCGCCGTCAGTTGCATGCATTGCTGGGCGACGCGCTCGGCCTGTACATCGTCCAACACGACGCACGCCGTCACACCATCAGCGTGGATCTGGAACTCGTGCATGCCGATGTGGATGCCGTCATCGGCGCCCTGCTGCGCGGCCTGCCGCGCGCCACGCTCGGCCGCGTTACCCAGCTCAAGCGTGGGCATGCCCACCTGCTGCACTGAGGCGCGCCATGTTTTCGGGCATCTGGATTCCGCTGGTCACCCCCTTTCACGACGATAAAGTCGACACGGCTGCGCTACGCCGGCTGGTGCGTCACTACCAGGGCGCGGGCGTCGCAGGCTTTGTCGCGCTGGGCACCACGGGCGAAGCCGCGCTGCTCTCGCAGATTGAGCGCTACACCGTGCTGGAAACGATCGCTGAGGCATGCGACGGCCGCACACCCTACCTGATCGGCGTGGGCGCGGCCGACACGCGCGAGGTCTGCGCACAGATCCGCCACTACGAGCGCTGGAACAGCGCGGGCTATCTCGTGCCACCGCCCTACTACGTGTGCCCATCGCAGGCGGGCTTGCGCTGGCACTACACGCAGGTGGCGGCCAGCACGTCGCGCGCGGTGGTGCTCTACAACGTGCCCAAGCGCACGGGCGTGGCCATCGCCCCGCATACCGCGCTGGTGCTGGCCGAGCAGGCCAACATCGTCGCCATCAAGGAATGCGTGGCCGATAACTTTGGCGCGCTGCAAGGCGGCCCGCTGGATGTGCTGAGTGGAGATGACAGCGCGCTGCTCGACTGCCTCGCGCACGGCGGTGCAGGCGGCATTCTGGCCGGGGCGCACATCCGACCGGAGTTGTTCGTGGCCCTGGTGGAACACCATCGCGCAGGCCGCGTCGACGAGGCCAGGCGTCTGGCCCAAGCACTCGCGCCACTGGCTGCCCTGCTGTTTGCGGAGCCCAACCCGGCGCCGGTCAAGGCGCTGCTGGCCGAACTCGGACATATCGGCGAGCAGACACGCGCACCGATCCTGCCGGTCACGGAATCGTTACGCCGCCGCCTGGTGGCAGCCTTGCAAGCACTGGAGACCGTCGAGGCCGACCGCGCATTGCGGCTGGCCTGATGTCTGCGTTCAAGGCGCCGCTTACGCGCCCTTGTACCAGTGCGCATTCCACGCACTGGTCGCCCTGCGATAGGTGACGTGTCGGGTGCCGCGATGGTGGCGGCGCGGCGTGCTCGCGACAGGGCCGTCGCTGTCAACGTCGTTGGTGGACTCCGTCGCAGCCACCGTGTGTGTGCTAGCCGGCGGCACCTGCGAGTAGACACGCTGCTCCATGCGGTCACGCGCTGCCTCGACCGGATCGGGCTGCGCGGCCAGCGGCGTTGCAGCGCTGGCCGGGGTCACCGCCATCGCTACGCTCGTTGCGTCACTGGCCTGCACGGCGGCGGGCGTATGCCCCGCCAGGCTGTGCACCCACGGTGCGTGCGCCATCCCCACGTAGATCGCCCCCGTCACTGCAATGAACGCAGCCGCCACGTTGGTGAATGCGCCGTTGACGATGGCACTCGAAACACGCGACCACCACGGCTCGCGCTCCACCTGCGCCTGCGGCACGTCGGCCACCTCCATCGGGTCGAAATAGGCGGCAGCCGGTTGCGGGGTATCGATGGGTTCGGGTGGCTGGGTGGTAACGGAAGCGGGCAAGCGCATGGCGAGAACTCAAGATCCTGGGTCGGCAACATCGCGCGTTGCCGATCGTTATTCGGGAATGGCCGCATGACACGCACGTGACAGCGTGAAGCGGCCCAGCAGCCTCGTTGCGGCGATCAGCCGTCAGTAGCAAATTCCTTGCCGGACGTTGTGCATTGCGACAAACACCCGCCAACCCTTGCCGGTGCTCACCCTTGCCCCAGAAACAGACGATTTGGCCATCCGACGGAGTGCCCGTGCGCATGCAAGGCAGGTAGACTTTGCAAAGTTTACCGGGTGTGACACCCGAGTCTGCACATCAAGGAAATCCAGGGAGAACGACGTGCGTTGGGATGACATGCGCGAAAGCAACAACGTTGAGGATGAACGCGCATCCTCGGGCGGTGGATTTGGCGGTGGCGGCATGCGGCTGGGCATCGGCGGCATCGCCATCGTGGCGGTGGTCGGCCTGCTGATGGGCAAGAACCCGCTGGAAATCCTGGGCATGGTGATGCAGGTGTCGCAAAACGCGCCCACCACGCAGAGCACGCAGCACGCACCCGCCCGCCCCACGGGTGAGACCGACAACGACCGCAGCAAGCAATTGGTCTCGCACGTGCTGGGCGATACCGAAGACACCTGGACGCAACTGTTCAAGCAGGCCGGCCGCGCGTATCAGCCGCCCAAGCTGGTGCTGTTCCGCCAGGGCATCCGCTCGGGTTGCGGCGACGCCACCTCGGCCGTCGGCCCGTTCTACTGCCCGGCCGATACCAAGGTCTACCTGGATCTCGGCTTCTTCGATGAACTGCGCCGCAAGTTTGGCGCGCCGGGTGATTTTGCGGCCGCCTACGTTGTCGCGCACGAGGTGGGCCACCACGTACAGAACCTGCTGGGTGTGTCGGACAAGGTCAGCCGTGCGCAGGCAGGCAAGTCGCAAGCCGTGGCCAATGCGCTGTCGGTCAAGCTGGAGTTGCAAGCCGACTGCCTGGCCGGCGTGTGGGGGCATTTCGCGCAGAAGCGTGGCCTGCTGGAACGTGGTGATCTGGAGCAGGCACTCACCGCCGCCCACGCCATCGGCGATGACACCCTGCAACGCAACGCCGGCCGCAGCGTCACGCCCGATGCCTTCACGCACGGCACGTCGGAGCAGCGCATGCACTGGTTCCGCCAGGGCTTTGATGGTGGCGATATCCGCCAGTGCGATACGTTCAAGGCCGGGGCGGATGCCTGATCGGCGCGCATGAAAAAAGGGCGTGCCCGCAACAGGCACGCCCACGATCTGTACAACTGCCGACTTACACGTGTTGTACAGAGACTGATCGAAGCGCCACACCGTTCTGGTGCGGCGCCCGCTTCTCCCCCGCTTTAGTTGTACGTATAGATCGTGCTCTTGGCGCTGTTGTCCAGCATGCGGTAGCTGAAGTTCAGCGAACGTGAGGTGCTGGTCGTCAGGGCCGGGACTTGCTGTCCACTCGGCAGAGTGATGACCGCCGACGTAGCGCCCTTGGGCACCGCCGTCTGCGCGCTGTACGTGCCGGCAGGGTCGATGGTGACCGCCACGCCGCCGACTTGCTGGGCTGAAACGTTCTGCACCCAATCCACCGTCAACGACGTCAGCGGACCGCTCAGACTGCTGTTGGTCGGATCCAGCGCCGCCAGCGACTGGCTCCCGGGCGTATTCCACGGCAGATTGACGCCCTGCGTTGCCGCGACGAGGTCCGTCAGAAGCGTCTTCTTGATACTCAGGTCCGGGCTTGCCGCGTTCGTGTTCGAGCCGTAGAACAGCGCGATCGTGTACTTCACCCCTTTGGTCACGGCGGTGGGGTCGAGGTTGTCGCCAGACTGCGCCCAGGTAACGCCGCTGGGGTTGGCGCTCACCGGTTGAGAGGCCGCTGAACCGCTGATCCCCATGGTCTTGGAGATCCAGAAGTTCGGGCAGTTGTAGGTCGGCGTTTTGGTGGTGGACGTATTCCCACACTGGTAGGTGGTGGGAATCGCGCCTGTCTTGTTAGCCAGGTCCATGTAGACCTGGCCGCTCACCACCGGCGGGATGAAGACCAGCCCCGCCTGCGGCAGCCCCGGGCCCTTCACGATCGCGTAGCTCAGACTGCCCTTGCCGCTGATGACGGTGCCAGGGCCTGCCGCATTGATCAGGAACTGGACCCCGTTGCGGAAATGGCTGAAGTTTCCGGCGCTTGGGTTGAACTGCTCGACACGTCGGATCACGGTCTTGGCCGTGATATCCACCGGCTGCTGGTTACCCACCAGCCACCAGTTGGACGCATGCGCGCTCGATGCCCCCGCTGCAATGAAGCGCGCCACCGTGATCAGGTTGCCCGGGTTGCCGTTGGCGTCCAGGTACTTGATATTCACGGTCGCTTCATCCTGCCCGGACGCGTTCGACGCTGCCGGAGAGAACGCGATGATCTCGGGCACGCTGAACTGTGCGCCCGTCATCGTGCTTGCGGTCAGCAGGCTGTAGAGCCACTGCCCGCCGTTGTACCCGTTGTGCAGGAAGGCGATGCCGCCCGCGTTGCTGGTGTCCGACAGGATGTTCTGGCAGGCCGCGCCCAACGACGTCACGGTGGCGCCGCCCTGGGTGGCGAGCACGGTGGTGTCGGTGGCAGCCGCACGCTGCGCGACGGGCTGCGCGAAACACGTCGTCAATGCACTGGACATCGCCTGCACACCCTGAGTGAGCGTCGACACGTTGGCCGCCGGTGCGGGAAGCGGCGAGCCGCCGCTGGTGGCCGTGGCCAGGGGCACCGGCGTGGGGTTGTCCACGGTGGACAACTGCAGCTGGCCGCTGGTCGGATCCTTCGACACCTTGACGATATCGAGCACCTGGTCGGCGGTATTGCCGCTGGAAGATGCCGTGGCGGCTGAGATGCTGGTACCGAACGGGTCATAGTTGGCCGGCGCGCCAATGGCGCTGAGCACGGATGCCAACTGCGCGACCACGTTGGCCGTCACCGTCTTGAGCGCCGTGGCGTCCACCGTCTTGGAGCTGACCACGGTGAGCGGATTGCCGTCCGGTGAGAGCTGCGCAACGATGGCGGTCGTCAGCGGCGTGGCATTGAGCGTGAGCGGCGAGCCCGCGGGCGGTGTGACGGTGGTCACGCTCACCAGCGGCGCGGTGTTGCCCGTCGGGTCGGTCACCACCACGAAGAACGGTGCCGCCTCGCCCGCCTTCAACGTGCAGGTGTACGCGCCCAGCGCAGTGGTGGTGATGGCGGTTTCCACGCACGGCGAATTGCCAGCGCTGTCCGTCACGGCCACGTTGGCGTTAGGTAACGCGCTGCCGGTGGCGGCCGTACCGGCCAACGACGCCGAGGCAGGTGTTGTGGTGCCGCCGCCGGGGCTGGTCGAACTGCTGTCCGATCCACCGCAGCCTGCGACCAGGAGCGCCACTGCCAATGCTGCCGCCGTCAAGGCAACAGCGCCCGTATGCCGGCCGCGGCCGGTGCTGTTCGTTTGCATGAAGCCCCCGTACGTTGGTTCTACCGATTTCCCGTGGATTGAACCGGGTGCGCTCTGATGGCGCATGCCGGATGCCGCAATGGCTGTCCTTGCCATCACGACACGCCGGTCATCGTAGAAACGTCAGCCGGGCAGCGCATCCCCAAATTTGGGGATGATGCAAATCGACAACGGGGGGGATTCCGCGCCTGGAGATCAGCGCCCGCCGGAGCAATCCAGCAGCGCACCGGTCACGTACGACGCCGCATCCGAGAGCAGCCAGACGATGGTCTCAGCCACTTCTTCCGGCTTGCCCGGGCGGCCAATGGGCGTGGTGGAGCCCAGCCGCTGTGCGCGGTCCGGCTGTCCGCCCGAGGCGTGGATGTCGGTCTCGATCAGGCCGGGGCGCACGGCGTTCACGCGCACGCCGTCGCGCGCCAGCTCGCGCGCCAGGCCCAGCGTCATGGTGTCGACCGCACCCTTGGACGCCGCATAGTCCACATACTCATGCGGCGAGCCCAACCGCGATGCCGCGGACGACACATTCACCACAGCACCGCCCACGCCACCGCGCGACGTCGACAACCGCCGCGCCGCCTCGCGCGCGACCAGGAAGGCGCCCAGCACATTGGTCTCGAACATCGTGCGCAGGCGGTGCGTGGTCATGTCGGCCACGTCCTGCGCCTCGGCCACGATGCCGGCGTTGTTGACCACACCGTGCAGCGGCCCGAAGCGCCCGGCGGCGGCCTCGAACAAGGCAATCACATCCTCATCGCTCGACACATCACCCTGCACCGCCAGCGCGTGGCCGCCGGCCTGTTCGATCAGGCCGACCGTCTCCTCGGCAGCAGCGCGGTTGCCGCGATACTGCAACGCAACAGACCAGCCGCGTTGCGCGCACAGCACTGCCGTGGCGCGACCGATACCCCGGCCCCCGCCGGTGATGACGATGGTCTTGGACATGCCTATCTCCCGATGTGTTGTTGTGAGGTCTGCTCGCATCTGAACCGGATGCGAACAGACCTCCTGCATTGTGCCGGTATGCCGACTTTTCGGCACCGAGGGACTTGTCCGAATCCGGCGAACGCATGCGACCCGACAGGGCTAGACTAGGCTCCAAACTCCCCGGCCACCACCATGCACCTCGATCACGACGCCTGTTACCACGCCGTGCAATCGCGCGACCGGCGCTTTGACGGCTGGTTCTTCGTGGGTGTGACGTCCACCGGCGTATATTGCCGGCCGATCTGCGCAGTCCGGACACCGCAGCAGAAGAACTGCCGCTTCTTCATCACGGCCGCCGCCGCCGAGCGCGCGGGCTTCCGCCCCTGCCTGCGTTGCCGGCCGGAACTGGCCCCAGGGCACAGCCTGGGCGAGATGTCGTCCAACCTCGCCCGCGCGGCCGCCCGCATGATCGACGAGGGCTTTTTGCAGGAGCACGACCTCGCGGCATTGGCGGCTGCCGTGGGCGTGACGGACCGCCACCTGCGACGCATCTTCCGCGCAGAGTTCGATGTCTCGCCCATTGAATACGCGCAAACGCAGCGCCTGCTGCTCGCCAAGCGACTGCTGACGGATACGGCCCTGCCCGTTGGCGACGTGGCCTTTGCCGCAGGCTTTGGCAGTGTGCGTCGTCTGAACAGCGGGTTCGCCGAGCACTACGGCTTTGCGCCCACACGCCTACGCACCCGCACCGCCGTTGCAGCGGCCCCGGATGACGGCCCCACGCTCATGCTCGGCTACCGCCCGCCGTTTGCATGGCATGCGTTGCTTGATTTCCTGCGCGCCCGTGCCGTCGACGGCGTGGAGGTGGTCGATGCCGACAGCTACGCGCGCACGATCACCGTTGACTACGCCGGTGCACAGCACACGGGCTGGCTGCATGCGCGCAACGTGCCGCAACGCCATGCCATCGCACTCACGCTGTCGGCCAGCCTGCTGCACGCCATGCCGCCCGTGCTGGCCCGCGCACGGCGCTTGTTCGATCTGGATTGCCGGCCGGACGTCGTGGACGCACATCTTGGCGCGCTGGCGGACGACGCGCCGGGCCTGCGCGTGCCCGGCGCCGTAGACGGTTTCGAGATTGCGGTGCGCGCCATCACCGGCCAGGTGATTTCGCTTGCGCAGGCACGGCGCATCCTGGCCCGCATGACGGCTGCGCATGGCAACGCGTTGGCGCAACCGCATGACGGGCGCCCCGGCCTCTCGATGACGTTTCCCTCCGCTGCCACGCTGGCACAAGTCGACCCGCGCACGCTGTCTGCCGACACCGGCCTGCAGGCCAGTCGCGCCGTTGCCGTGGTTGAACTTGCCCGCGCCATCGATGGCGGCCAGCTACGATTGGAGCCGCTGGTACCGCTCGCCCCCACGCTGGCTGCACTGCAAGCGTTGCCCGGCATTGGTGAATGGACCGCGCAGTACGTCGCCATGCGCGCGCTCGGCTGGCCCAACGCGTTTCCGCTGGGCGACTACGTGCTGCGCAAGCGCCTGGCCAACGGCGATGGCGCCCTGCCCACACGCCGCGCCATGATCGCGCGCGCCGAACCCTGGGCCCCGTGGCGCGCTTACGCCGCCATGCATCTCTGGCACCGCGACGAGGCGTTCCACCCCGAGCCAGCCGACACGCCGGTTGCCCTTGCGAGCTGACCACCATGTATCGCCACACCTTCCCCTGCCCACTCGGCGATCTGCTGCTGACCGCCACGGCCACACATCTGACCGGCGCGTTCTTCACCGGCCAGAAGACGATTCCCATGAACGCCGCGCGCATGGCACCGGGCGCTGACTTGACGATCATCCGTGAAGCGCAAGCGCAGTTCGAGGCGTACTTTGCCGGCAAGCTGCGCATCTTCGATCTGCCGATGGCGCCTGCGGGTACGCCGTTCCAACAGGATGTCTGGCGCCTGCTGTGCGAGATCGCCTTCGGCCAGCGCAGCACCTATGGCCAGATCACCGCGCACCTGGGCCTCACGCGCGAGCACGCACGTGCCGTGGGCACGGCGGTGGGGCGCAACCCGATCTCGATCGCCATCCCCTGCCACCGCGTGGTGGGTGCCGACGGGGCCCTCACCGGGTATGCCGGCGGCCTGCCGCGCAAGGCCGCGCTGCTGCGGCTCGAAGGCCATCCCGCGCAGGTGGGTGCGCGCCTGCCGATGCCGGATGACACCCGCCAAGGCACGCTGGATCTGGCATCAGCATGAAACGTTGGAAGCGCGGACAATGGCGTCCGCAACGTTCCCCCTCCCGGTTTCACACCCCACAACGATAACGAGACACCCTCATGCGCCGCTCCGATGTGCTGGAACTCCTGACGCTTGCTGCCCTCTGGGGCGGCTCCTTCCTGTTCATGCGTGTTGCCGCACCGCAGTTCGGACCGGTTGCGCTGATCGCGCTGCGCGTGGGAATCGCCTCGTGCTTCCTTGTGCCCGTGCTGGCGTGGCGCGGGGGCCTTGGTGCACTCCGCACGCACTGGCCGCACATGCTGGCTGTAGGCGTGCTGAATTCGGCCATTCCATTTTGCCTGTTCGCCTACGCGGAACTGACCCTGACGGCCGGCTTCACCTCCGTGCTCAATGCCGCCACGCCACTGTTCACCGCGATCGTCGCCTTTCTCTGGTTGGGAGATCGACTATCGTCGTGGCGTGTTCTGGGCCTAGCTATCGGTTTCGTGGGCGTGATCGTGCTGGTTGGCGGCTCGTCCGTGATCGATGCAAAACAGGGCGGGCTAGCTGTGGCAGCAGCGATCGGCGCGACCGTGCTATATGGCGTTGCCGCTAGCTATACCAAACGCTACCTGACCGGCGTGCCGCCGCTGGCCACCGCAACTGGCTGCCAGTTGTTCGCAGCGATCGTGCTGGCGCCGCTCGCGGTCTGGCTGTGGCCCGCGCAGACGCCGACCGGCGACGTCTGGTTCCATGTCATTGGCCTTGGCATCGCCTGTACGGGCATTGCCTACATTCTGTTCTTCCGGCTGATCGCACATGTGGGGCCGATGCGCGCGGCTTCTGTCACTTTCCTGATCCCGGTGTTTGGCGTGCTGTGGGGCATCCTGTTCCTCGGTGAGCAACTCACGCTCAACATGGTGCTGGGCTGCGCGGTGATCTTGCTCGGCACGTCACTGTCGACCGGCGTACTGGCGCTGGGCAAAAAGGCGAGTACTGCCAACGAGAAGGATTCGCTTTCGCGTTCGGGCCGCTGATATCGTTCTTTTTGTGAAATCTCGCCCGCCAGGCTGGGCGAGATCAATCTGTTTGACCGGTGGGTGCGTTAGGGTGGTGCTTCCCTCCCCTGAGAAAACACCATCATGTCGCCCTTGCCTGAGCGCTACGCCCGCCCTTCCGTCGTCCTGCACTGGCTGATGTTCCTGCTGTTCGCGGGTGCGCTGGCGGCCATCGAATACAAGGGCACGCTGCCCAAGGGCTCCGCCGGCCGCGCACTGTTCACGTCCATCCACATGATGCTGGGACAGTGCATCCTGCTCTTCGCCTGCGTGCGCGTCTGGGCGCGCTGGCGTTACACCGCGCCGGCAAACATTGGCGCTGCCTGGCAGATCGCCAGCGCCAAGCTGGTGCACTGGGTGCTATACGCCATCATGTTCGCCATGCCCATCAGCGGCATCCTGTTCGTGCAGGCCGCCGGCAAGGACGTCACCTTCCTCACGTGGACGCTGCCCCGATTGGTGGCAGAAAACCCCGATTTGAAGTCGACACTTAAATCAGCCCATGAATTTGTTGGCAATGCGGTGTATTTCATCGCTGGCCTTCATATTGTGGGGGCGCTTTGGCACCAATTCGTGCAACGCGACAATTTACTGACACGAATGCGATAAATCCTCGTCTTGCAATTCATACCTTGCCATTTCGACGTCATTGAAACGTCTTCCATGGCGTCACCAAAGGATTTTCGGCCAGACTTAAAAAATTCTCAAAACTGAGATAGACGCCAGAAACATCGGCTTTCGTGCACTCGATCTTAACGATTCGATAATCCGATTTCAGAAAACTGCATCACCGAAATCGGGTTTTTCCGATTGTTGCCTATATTTTCTTTGCTATGCTCGGGCCTCGGTCGAAGAGGGGCGTGCAAGGGAATCGCGCAATCGCATTTGCGCACAGCAATTCCCGATGGCTGGCGGATCCTCCGCTACACGGCCAACCGCGCACGCTCCAGTCAAACACGTTGGATACGCGCATGCTGGACGTCTACCTGAACAAGCATCTGATCGGTCAACTGTCGTGCGACCGCAGCGGTTGGGCGTTCGAATACGACCCCCGGTGGCGGACCGCCTCGCAGGGTTTTGACCTGAGCCCGCATCTGCCGCGCGCCGCAGGCAACATTGCCGATACGGCAAAGGCCCAGCCGGTACGCCACTTCTTTGAATACCTGCTGCCGGAATCGGCACGCGAGGCGCCCAAGGCTGCGGCGACAGCGCTGGAGCATCTGGCACAGGCTGCACCGCATCTGGATGGCCCGCTGTCGCTGGTGCCCACCGGGCTCAAGCCCTGCAGTGGCCGCGCAGACGGCCTGTCCGAGCGCGATCTCGTCCTGCAGTTCCAGCAAAGCGTTAAACGCCCGCGCCAGCCCACACCGCTGCGCGTGGCCGAACCGCGCGCGCACTACGGCGTGCGTGCCGTGCCGGAATCCAGCGAGATCAGCCTGCCCTTCCTGGCCTCCAATGGCTTGCCGGTGTCGATGTGGCTGGGCCGCTTTGCCGCGCCGGCCAACGCTGCGCAATCCAGCCATTTTGTGCGGCTGGATCTGGGCGAAGGCAGCAACCTGCCCTACGCCACCATCAACCATTGCTGGGCCACGCTGCTTGGCCGCAGCATCGGGCTGGAAACGCCCTTCCTCGGCCTGCGCCAGTTTCCGGAAACTGCCGCCGTCGTGCAGCGCCTGGATCGCACCCTGCGCTGCAAGAGCGACGACACCGCGCTCGTGCAGGCCCGCTATGTCGTGTCCGCCGTGCAATTGCTTGGGCTCTCGCCCGAGCACCGCTTCCTGCCGATCACCGTTGAGCAGGTCGCGCAATGCGCACGTATGTGCGCCGACCCGACGGCCGCCACGGCATCGCTGTTCCGCTGGATGGTGTTCTGCCTGCTGATTGGCGGGCGCAACGCCTCTGCTGGCACGCTGCATTTCCACATCGGCCCGGACGGCGTCCGCCTGGCCGCACACGACCACCTGTTCTGCGCCGCCGTCTACGCCAACGAGTGGGATGCCGATGCGCTGTCGCTCGACGGCGAACGCACCCCCGACGCGCAAGCCCGCTACGACGCCATCGATCAGGATGCCCTGCTGGCCCTGGCTGACCACCTCGGCTACGACGCTGCCCAGGCACGGCGTGAACTGCTGCGCCTGATCAGCATGTTGGCACCGCAGTCATCGTTCGTGGCGACGCACCTGTCGCAAGCGCTGGGGCATTCGCCCACACGCGCCGCGGAGATCGATTTCCTCGCACGCATCCACCGTCATGTGTCGGAAACGGCACGGCGGCTGGGTGGGAAAACGGCCGAAATCTGACGCGAGTCCGAAATCGGTCAGCAGGCGATCGAACAGGCTATAGAACGGCGAGGCTGATCGTGCCGTAACGGGCGTACCCGTGTGCGGCCAGCGTGTCCATTGCCTCGGCTTCAGCACGGGCAAAGGTCAGCGCCAGCACATCGGGGCTGCCGGCCCCGGTAGCAAAGGCTTGATAGGCCTCGTAGGCGTCGCGCGGCGACACGCCGCTGCGCTCAAGCACCCGCTGCGCGGCTTCCAATGCCGCGCGAATCGCCGTCTCACCGGGCGGCGCATCGCGAAACGCAAGCTGTAGACACGACGTCGAATTCATCCGCGTTTCGATCTCTGGAACAGCACACCCAACCCAGTCTAGGAAAACGCCTATCCAGTGCCAAGCGTGGCGGCTTCACAGGCGTACGATCATTGACCTGTCGACTTGGGGATACCCCGGGTGTGCATAACGGCCTCCCCCTGCATAATCGAATCGATTGACGAAGCAACGACTTTGCCCACAACGACACGAGCCAACAAGAAGATGCCCATGACCCACCGCCAGAAGCGCCTGAAACGGACAGCCCTCGCCTGGTTGATGGCCGGGACCGTACTGCCCGCCTTCGCGCAGATTCCATTCAGCCCCGGCGGCAGTTCGTCCGCGCCGGCACAGGCGTCGGTTGCTGCAGGCGGGATCGATGTGGCGCAGATCAAGCCCGCGGTGGATGCGGCGGTCAATGCTGAATATGGCCAGCTCGATGCGCTCTACAAAGACATCCACGCGCATCCGGAACTGGCGTTTGAGGAAACACGCACCGCCGCCAAACTAGCCGAGACGATGCGCAAGATTGGCTTTGACGTGACGGAGCACGTGGGCAAGACCGGCGTGGTGGCCGTGTATCGCAACGGCCCAGGGCCAACGATCCTGGTGCGCACCGAGCTCGACGCGCTGCCGATGGAAGAGAAGACCGGCCTGCCCTATGCCAGCCACGTGCACACCAAATGGCGCGGCGAAGACGTGGGCGTGGCGCATAGCTGCGGACACGACGTGCACATGGCGTCGTGGGTGGGCACGGCCAAGACGCTGGTGTCGCTCAAGGACCGCTGGCACGGCACGCTGGTATTCGTAGCGCAGCCGGCCGAAGAAACCGTGTCCGGCGCGCAGAGCATGATCGACGATGGCTTCTTCAAGCGCTTCCCCAAACCCGACTATGCGTTTGCGCTGCACACGGGCCCGGGGCCGTATGGTTCGATCGTCTTCAACAGCGGGCCGATCACGTCCAACTCCGATGGGCTGGAAATCACCTTCAAGGGCCGTGGCGGCCACGGCTCCGCACCCGACAAGACCATCGACCCGGTGATGATGGCCGCGCGCTTCGTGGTCGATCTGCAAAGCGTGATCAGCCGCGAGAAAGACCCGCAAGAGTTCGGCGTGGTGAGCATTGGCGCCATCCAGGGTGGCAGCGCAGAGAACATCATCCCCGACAGCGTGTTGTTGCGTGGGACGATCCGCTCGTACAAGCCGGCGGTCCGTCAGAAGATGCTCGATGGCATCCGCCGCACGGCCAAGGCGGTGACGGAGATGTCAGGCGCGCCGGACGCTGAGATCAAGATCACCGAGGGTGGCAAGGCGGTCAACAACGACCCGACCGTCGTGGCGCGCACGGAGGCGATGTTCAAGACCGCCTTTGGCAACGACCGCGTGCTGCGCGTGCCGCCCATCACTGCCAGCGAAGATTTCTCGGCGTTTGTTGACGCGGGCATCCCGTCGATGTTCTTCTTCATCGGCGTGAACGATCCGCAGACGTTCTTCGCCTCGCTCAAGCCGGGCGCGAAGCCGCTGCCGACCAACCACTCGCCGCTGTTTGCGCCGGTGCCAGAGCCGTCCATCAAGACGGGGGTGACGGCGATGTCGCTGGCGGTGCTCAATGCGCTGCAGTGGAACAAGACGGCAGGACCTTCGGCCGGACAATAACCGGCTGGCGGTGGATGCCAGACCAATTCGGGCGCGGCGCTACGGCAGCCGCGCCTTTTTGCTTCTCTTTCCGATGGGGACACTCATGCTTAACCGCTTCATCCGCACCAGCGCATTCGTGCTGTGCGCCGCCTTGGCCGTGCCTGCCCTGGCCCAGACCACGCAGACCACCAACCGCCTCGACGAGATCATCGCCCGCGGCACGCTGCGCGTCGGCACCACGGGTGACTACAAACCCTTCAGCTACAAGACCCCCGCCGACGGCCGCTTCATCGGCCTGGACGTGGAGATGGGCGAGCAACTGGCCCGCGCGCTCGGCGTGAAGCTGGAAGTGGTGCCGACCACGTGGTCGACGCTGATGCAGGACTTTGCCGCCGACCGCTACGACATCGCCATGAGCGGCGTGTCGGTGACGCTGGACCGTCAGAAGAAGGCGTTCTACTCGATCCCGTATCAGCGCGACGGCAAGACGCCAATCACGCGCTGCGAGAACCAGGCCAAGTTCCAGACGCTGGCGCAGATCGACCAGCCGAACGTGCGCGCCATCGTCAACCCGGGCGGCACCAACGAGAAGTTCGCACGCGCGAATCTGAAGCAGGCGCAGATCCGCGTGTATCCGGACAACGTGACGATCTTCAACGAGATCGTCGCCGGCCGTGCGGACCTGATGATGACCGACGCGGTGGAAACCAAGCTGCAGCAGAAGCTGCACCCGGAGCTGTGCGCCGTGCACCCGGAGGCGCCGTTCGATTTCTCGGAGAAGGCCTACCTGCTGCCGCGCGACGTGGTGTTCAAGAACTTCGTCGACCAGTGGCTGCGGCAGACGATGGAAAGCGGTGAATTTGCCAAGCGCTTTGATGCGTGGCTGACGTATCCGTGGAACGTGCCTGCCAAGTAAGCCCCTGCTGACCCTGGCGCGCTATGCCTCAACAGCGCGCCGGGCCGCACGCTGCATCAGCACGATGAGGCACACGCCGTTGAGCACGGCGCCCATCAGCCAGACCGTGCCGGACCAGAACTGCGCAGTGGCCGCATACACCGCAGTGGCCGCCAGCGGTCCGACCATGGCAGCGACGCTGGCCATGCTGGCCAACGCGCCCTGCAGTTCGCCCTGCTCATGTTCGCTCACCTGGCGCGACAACATCGCCTGCATGGCGGGCATGCCGATCTCGGCCATGCACAGCAGCACCATGGTCGGATAGACCATCCAGCCGGCGCTGATCCACGCCATGGCTGCAAAGCCGGCCATGTCCATCATCACGCTCAACACCACGGCGCGGCGCTCACCCACGGCACGCGCAATCGGCCCGGTCAGGAACGCCTGCGACAGCGCATGCATCAATCCGTAGGCCGCCAATGACATGCCGGCCGCACGCGTGTCCCAGCCGAAGCGCGCTTCACCGTGGATCACCCACAGCGTCTGCGGAATCTGCCCGACGATCTCGATGATGGCCAGCACGATCAGGAAAGGCAGCAGCGTCGGCACGCGCGCCATGCGCCGCAATGACTGCACTGGCAGCAGCGTGCGCCAGGCAAACGGCGCGCGCTCGGTACGGCGTGATTCCGGCAACGCCACACACGCGATCAGGAAATTGACACCGTTGAGCACCGCCGCCAGCAGAAACGGCGCGCGCAGCCACCAATCTCCCAGCAGGCCACCCAGCGCCGGCCCGGCGATGAAGCCCAGACCAAAGCACGCGTTCATCAGCCCATAGCGGCGTGCACGGTCGGCGGGCGCTGTGATGTCGGCGATATAGGCCGTGCCCACGGCATAGTTGGCGCCGGTGATGCCCGCCACCACACGCCCCAGGTACAGCACCCATGCATGCGGCGACAGCGCCATCACCAGGTAGTCGATGGCCGCGCCGGCCAACGACATCAGCAGCACCGGCCGGCGCCCGAACCGATCCGCCAGTGCCCCCAGGATCGGCGCAAACAGGAACTGCATGGGCGCATAGGCGGCGATCAGTAACCCGAACTCGAAGGCGATGTCACCGCTGTGATCGAGCTCACGCAGCAAGCTCGGCAGGATGGGCATGATGAGCCCGACGCCCATGGCATCGAGCGCCAACGTGGAGAGAATGACGGCAAAGGCAGGCATGCGAACACGCCGCAGGCCCAGGTGGGCGGCGGCGCGTGAGGAAAGAAGCCGCGATGATGCGCCCAAGCGGTGGCGCTGTGCAGCGGGTACGGCGGATGCGCAAGGCAAGCGCAAGCTTGCCGGCGGGTTCAGCGTCGGGTCAGTGCAGGTTGGCGGGGAGGCCGTGTTGCAGGGCGAGCGCATCGCGCAGCAGCGCATCGGTCATGTCGCGGCCCAGCAGCGCAGGGTCGAAGCGCGCCGAAAAACGCGTCGAGCACGACTCCACCTGCAGCACGACCTGGCCCGGCGGCAGCAACTCGATGTCGACGTGGATGTCCTCGTCGTCTTCGGTAAAGGAATGCAGCAGGGTGAGCGCGCGATAGCCGTCGGCACGCTCCACTGCGGCTTCCGTCCAGGACGGCGCCAGCAGCGCGCAATCGACCAGCGTTTCGGGTTCCTCAGGGCGATACAGGTGCAGGCCCATCATGGTGGACGCGGCATCGGCCACACCCGACCATTCGGCAGCCGGAATCAGATCGCCCAGCAGGCGGACGTCGTCGACGGCGGCATCGGTCTGCACGAAGGCAGCGCCCAGGAAGAACGCCGTCTCGTCGCGAAAACCGCCTGCCACGGTATTGCGCCACAGGCGATGGCTGTTCTTGCTGCCCAGCGCCACCTGCGACAACACCTTGGCCGCGCGCGCGCCATCGGCACCCGACCATTGCTCCACCGCGCCATGCGAGAACAGGCGATCGGCCATCACCAAGCCCACGCCTTCGGGCAGCACGCGCGCCTCCAACCATCGGGCAAGCACATGCACACCACCGAACGGCATCTCCGGACGCCCGACCGCATGCGCACGCACGCGGCCGTTTTCCGGCACGTAGAACGGCATGGCAAACAGCCTCGCCTGATAAGCGACGCCGTCGATCTCGAATCGGGCGATGGACGCAGTGGTGATGGTCATGATGGTCTTCCTTGCAGCAGGGGCGGAAAGCGTCGCCCGCATCTGCTTCAACGACCGTTCGCGTGGAATGTTTAGTGGCAGACCGCCCTACTGGAGGGAGGGGGAATCCCCAGGTCTGTAATGCAACGCAACAATCTGTCGCACCCCGGGCCGGAATTTTTTACTGGTCGGCACCGTCAGATGTTCGCTGTAAGGGTTATCCCGCATCGCATATTCATGTGTCATATCAATGACTTATGTGCAGGTTGCGGTGCTTGAGGGGTCACAATTGTTCGTGTTTTTTGAACAAAGAGTTTAAGAGAACTGCTTTTTTACCGCCCAAGCAACGACTAAGCTTATGCCATCGCGTTACTGCACTGCAGCGAATCTGCCCTGCAGCAATGCTCACCCCCCCTGTTGTGGAGTCCATCATGAAGACCAAGAACCTGCTTATCGCCTCGCTGATCGCTATTGCTGCTGTGCCCGCCTTCGCTGCCGGCGTGCAGGGCAAAGACCCGTACACCAATGGTCAGGCCGTCACCAAGGGCGACCCGTACACCGATGGCGCTCGCAAGGCTGACCCGTACACCGACGGCGCGCTGCGCAAGGCCGATCCTTACACCGATGGCGCACTGCGCAAGGCAGACCCGTACACCGATGGCGCACTGGCCGGCAAGCGCGACCCGTTCACCGACGGCCTGTAAGCACATCTGCATCACCCCTGATTCATCTCCCTCCCCGATGCCGGGCGCCCAAGCGGCGCCGGTGCCGGTTTACTGAGGCGGCCATCTCCGGCCGCCTTTTTTTTTGCTTCGTCTTCCCTGGCGGCAGCATGCGTGTGGTGCCATCTTTACTACGTGGCGCATACATGGCACGGCCTCGCCTCACGCGGTCGCACCCGGTATGACCGGGCTTTCCCCCCTCAAGCCGCGCCCGCTGCGTCCGATATGATGAATGGCAACCATTGGCACAGCAGCGCCCCCTTGCGCCCGCTGCATTGGACGTGCCCTGCCAAGGCATCCGATTGTCTAAACACCAACATGCGCAAGCGCATCGCCATCGAACACCTGCGGGTGGGAATGTATCTGGAGGAATTTGTCGGCTCGTGGCTGGACCACCCGTTCTGGCGGGCCCGCTTTCGCGTTGAAGATTCCACCCAGTTGCAACGCCTGCGTGCCAGCGGCATCCGAGAAGTCTGGATCGATACCGCACGCGGCACCGACGTGGCTGCAGCCAACGCTGCGCCACCCGCACCCCCGAGCCCGCCGTCAGCACAGCCTGACACCGGCATCACGCCGCGCCCGATTACGCACGCCGAAGAAATGCGCCGTGCCGGGCGCCTGATCAGCAAGGCAGAAGTTGCCGTCAAGGCGATGTTTTCCGACGCGCGCATGGGCCGCACCATCGAGGCGCGTGACGCGCTGCCGCTGGTCGAGGCGATCTCCGGCTCGGTCGACCGCCACCCGAGCGCACTGATCAGCCTCGCGCGCCTGAAGACGAAAGACCGCTACACCTTCCTGCACTCCGTGGCCGTGTGTGCGCTGATGGTGTCGCTCGGCCGCCAGCTCGGCCTGTCCGATGACGAAGTCCGCGACGCGGGCCTGGCCGGTCTGCTGCACGACATCGGGAAGGTCGCTATTCCGCCCGAGGTGCTGAACAAACCGGGCGCGCTCACCGCCGATGAATTCCGTACGGTGATCGTTCACCCGCAGGCCGGGCACGACATCCTGGTGGGCGACACCGGCATGCGCGACATCGCGCTCGACGTCTGCCTGCACCACCACGAGCGCATGGACGGCACCGGCTATCCGCACAAGCTGGCCGGCGAAGGCATCTCGTTGTTTGCGCGCATGGGCGCCATCTGCGATGTGTATGACGCGGTCACCTCCGACCGCCCCTACAAAAAAGCGTGGGAAGCCGCCTACGCGATCCAGCGCATGGTCGAATGGCGCGGCAACCATTTCGACCCGATGGTGTTCAACGCCTTCGTCAAGAGCGTGGGCATCTATCCGGTGGGCTCGCTCGTGCGGTTGCGCTCGGGGCGGCTGGCCGTGGTCATGCAACACACGCCGGGCGCGTTGCTCACGCCCACGGTCAAGGTATTCTTCTCCATATCGTCGGGCACGCGGATTGCGCCCGAGCTCATCGACCTGGCGCACACCGGCGACCAGATCGTTTCAAGAGAGGAACCCACCGACTGGGGCCTGACCGACCTCAACGAACTTTGGATACACGGCGACTGATCTGTAGCCCCCTCCTCCGGCGTTGCCTCGTATGGCTCATGCTGGGCTGGCTGACGTGCAGCGCGCCCGCCGCGATGGCAGCAGACGCACCGCTGCGCATCGGCTCCAAGCGCTTCACCGAGTCGTACGTGCTGGGCGAAATCCTCACGCAGACCGCCGCCCAAAGTGGCCCAGCCGAACACGTACCGGGCCTGGGCAATACCGCCATCGTCTTCGCGGCGCTTCAGAACGGCAGCATTGACGCCTACCCCGACTACCTCGGCACCATCGCCGCTGAAATCCTTCACCTGCCGCAGGCACAAGCGGCCAACCCAGATCAGGCCGCGCTACTGGCCGACGTGAACCGTGCACTTGGCCCCATGGGCCTGGCTGCGGGCGTGCCGCTCGGCTTTGAAGACACTTACGCGCTCGCCATGCAGGAGGCCGACGCCGAACGCGAGCACATCCGCACCCTTGCCGATCTGGCGACGCACCCGGCGCTGCGCCTCGGCCTGTCGCACGAATTTCTCGGCCGCGCCGACGGCTGGCCGGCCATTGCTGCACGCTATGCGCTGCCGCAACGTCCAACCGGACTCGACCATGGCGTTGCCTACGACGCGCTGCGTGCCAGGCAGGTCGACGTGATCGACATCTACTCCACCGATGCCAAGATCCGCCGCGAGCATCTGCGTGTGCTCGATGACACCGCGCACGTCTTCCCGCGCTACGACGCGGTGCTGCTCTACCGCAGCGACGTCGCGCAGAAACACGCCGCGCAATGGCAGGCCATCACCGCACTCACCGGCCGCATCCAACGCGATGACATGGTGGCGATGAACGCCGCCGTCGAGCTGGAAAGCCAATCGTTCGCGCAGGTCGCGCGCCAGTTCCTCGCCGGGCAGCGCACTACGCCCGCCGCCACGCCAGCCCGCGCGTTCTTCGCACAACTGACCGACGGCCTGGGGCGACTGACGCAACGGCATCTCATGCTGGTCGGCATCTCAACAGGCGTTGCAGTACTGCTTGGTGTGCCACTGGGTCTGGCTGCCGCACGACGGCGGATCAAGCAGCCGATCCTCGCGGTGGTGGGCGTGCTGCAGACGATTCCGTCGCTGGCGCTGCTGGCCATGCTGATCCCCATAGTGGGGTCGATCGGCGTGGTGCCGGCGCTCATCGCGCTGGCGCTGTATGCGCTGCTGCCCATCGTGCGCAACACCATCGTCGGTCTGGAGCAGGTGCCCGATGGCCTGCGCGATGCGGCACTGGCGCTTGGTTTCACACCCGCGCAGCGCACGCGCGTGGTCGATTTGCCGCTGGCGCTGCCCGTCATCCTGGCGGGCATCAAGACGGCTGCCGTCATCAGCGTAGGCACGGCAACCATTGCCGCATTCATCGGCGCAGGCGGCTATGGCGAACGCATTGCCACCGGGCTGGCGCTCAACGACAGCGCAACGTTGCTCGCAGGCGCCATCCCGGCTGCCGTCCTGGCGCTGCTCGTGCAGGGCGTGTTCGAGGTCATTGAATGGCAACTGCGCCGGCGGGGAAGCAACACCCCCAATCGGTAGCAAGCGCGCGCGCAGGCGTTCCATTACCATGCGCGGACAAGTCGATCGCCCTCCTCCCCGCTCATGTCCACGCTTTCGCTCTCCACCGCCCTGCTCGTTGCAGCGGCCGGCGTCTATGCCGGTGCGCAAAATGCCATTGCCGGCGGTGGATCGTTCATCACGTTTCCGGCGTTGCTGCTGGCGGGGCTCAACCCGCTGGCCGCCAACATGACCTCGACGATCGCGCTGTTCCCCAGCCAGATCACCACGTCGGTGGCCGGGCGCAAACTGGCCGGCGGCGTGGATGCTGGCGCGCATCACCTCTCGCTCAAGCAGTTGATCGTCATCAGCCTGATCGGCGGCGTGCTTGGCGCGCTGTTGCTGCTGGCGACACCGCCGTCGTTCTTCGCCAAGCTGGTGCCGTATCTCGTGCTGTTTGCCACCAGCGTGTTTGCGTGGGGCAGCTTCCGGCGCAAGCCGCTGCATGCCGCCTCCAGCCTGTCGAGCACAACGTTGGCGACGATCCAGTTTGCGATTGCCATCTACGGCGGCTACTTCGGTGGCGGGATTGGGTTTTTGATGCTGGCGGCGCTGACCGTGGCAGGGCAGCAGGTGCGCATGGCCGCGGCCACCAAGAACGTACTCGCCATGACGATGAATGCGTCAGCCGTGGCCGTGTTTGCGTTCTCGCCGCAGGTGAACTGGGCGGCAGTGCTGGCCCTGGGCATCGGCGGCATCGCGGGCGGGTTTGCTGGGGCGTGGCTGTTGCACCGGCTGCCGGAGAAGGTGCTGCGCGGCTTTGTTGTTGTCGTCGGCGTCGTCCTGACGGTTTGGCTGTTCGTGCGCGCCTGATCCTCTGGTTGCGTTCTCAGCCAACGATTGGACTGGGTGGTCCACCTCCCTTTCGTTCCCTGCCGGGACCGACTCACTTTCTTTGTCTTGCCAAAGAAAGTAAGCAAAGAAAGGCGCGCCCGATGCGGCGACAACCTCCTTGAATTTCCGTAACCGGGCGGGGAAGGAGGCAAACTCGCTTCGCTCAGACAGCCTCCTTCCTTTTTCCGCCCGCTTACAAAAATTCAAGGCGCCGCAAAGGGCAGGAAAGTCAAAGGCAAAAGCCAAACCCTCTGTGCGCCAGCAAAACGACAAAGGCCAACCCCGCGATGGGTTGGCCTTTTTCTTTTGACGTTAGGCCCTT
>NZ_ASZV01000033.1:0-12858 GCF_000442475.1 Ralstonia sp. AU12-08
ACAAGAGATGCACCACCAAAAAAAAACAGGGAACGCACCCCAAAGGCCCATTCCCTGCTGCACCAAAAAACTCACACCAAACCAATCAAACGATGCCGGTCGCGTAAAACACCGCAATCACAAAGAAGACCGCCAGCGTCTTGATGATCGTCACGCAGAACACATCGCGATACGCCTCACGGTGCGTAAGCCCAGTCACGGCCAGCAGCGTGATAACGGCGCCGTTATGCGGCAGCGTATCCATGCCACCCGAGGCCATCGACGCCACGCGGTGCAGCACCTCCATCGGAATCCCCGTCGCCTGCGCAGCCTGCACAAACTGATCGGCCATCGCCGCCAGCGCAATGCTCATACCGCCCGATGCGGACCCGGTGATACCCGCCAGCGTGCTCACCGTCACGGCTTCGTTGACGAGCGGATTCGGAATCGCACGCAGCCCATCGGCCAGCACCAGGAAGCCCGGCAACGCAGCGATCACGCCACCGAAACCGTATTCCGAAGCCGTGTTCATCGCGGCCAGCAGCGCGCCGGACACGGCTGCCTTGCTGCCCTCGGCAAAGCGGCCCTTCACGGCGCGGAAGCCGAACACCAGCACCACGATGATGCCGATCAGCAGCGCCGCTTCCACGGCCCAGATCGCGGTCAGCTTGTCGGCTTCAACGGTCAGCGGCTTGGGCAGACCCGGCAGCGCAACGGTGACGACCTTGCCGTACCACGTCGGAATCCAGCGCGTGAACAGCAGGTTCATCACGCCCACCAACACCAACGGCGACAGTGCGATCAGCGGGTTTGCCAGCGTGCCGGTCTCGGCCGTTTCCGGCTCGTTCACCAGCTTGGTCAGGCCGTGGTCATAGCCGTGGCCATTGCGCAGCGCCACGCGGCGGCGCCATTCCAGATACGACATGCCCACCACGATGATGAACAGCGCACCGATCGTACCCAGCCACGGTGCGGCCCACGAGGTGGTGTGGAAGAACGTGGTCGGGATGATGTTCTGGATCTGCGGCGTACCCGGCAGCGAATCCATCGTGAACGAGAACGCACCCAGCGCGATCGTGCCCGGAATCAGGCGCTTGGGGATGTTGCCCTGGCGGAACATCTCCGCCGCAAACGGGTACACCGCAAACACCACCACGAACAGCGACACGCCGCCATACGTCAGCAGCGCGCACACCAGCACGATGGAGAGCATCGCCCGCTTGGCGCCCACCACGCGAATGACCGACGCCACGATCGCGCGCGAAAAGCCTGACAGCTCGATCACCTTGCCGAACACGGCACCGAGCAGGAACACCGGGAAATACAGTTTGACGAAGCCGACCATCTTCTCCATGAAGATGCCGGAGAACACCGGCGCCACGGCAGATGGATCGGTCAGGAGCACCGCGCCCAGGGCAGCCAGCGGTGCAAACAGGATGACGCTGTAGCCGCGATACGCGGCGAACATCAGAAATGCCAGCGCAGCCAGCACGATGATGACGGACATCGACAATCTCCTCACTTTCTTCTTTTAAGAGCGATGGATTGTATGTCGCGATGCAGCAGATTCCGTTACGCAATCACGCGTATTGAACTGGCGGCAGAACTGACGTTCAGCCGCGCCAGACGTGCGCTTTCGTCATGTGGATGACAGATCAATGACGGTGGCCCCAGCCACCGCGTTCGCCCCAGCCCCGGCCTCCCCAGCCGCGATGGCAGCCCCAGCACCCACCGCCGCCGATCCACACGCTGCCGAAAACCGGCGCCGGATAGTAAGCCGGGCCATAGTAGTAATAAGGGTCGTACGGGTAGGCCGGATAGGAGGGATACGCAGCCACCGGCGCGGGCGCAACCGCGACGGGAGCGATCGGGTTGCCATAGGCGTCGTAGTACGGCGCGACCACGCAGCCCCCCAGCAAGACGACCGCACAGGCGGCGAGCGCGCCCGGCAGGATGGCCGCAAGACGACGGCCGCGTTGCGGTGTCGGGTTCATGATGTGCTCCGTTGGATGCATGTGGATATGCGTTCGACAGTGTTTGGCCAGTTCAATTCCAAGGACTTCGGATACGACCGCAGCCAATCGTTGCCGGATCACTTACCATGACCGCTTCGCCGCCCGCGCTGGGGAGAGATCGGGGCAGGCGATACCCATAAAACACTGGAGGACACATCCATGCAAGCCACCGAAGCCACGATAGCGCCCACCCAGGGCGATCGTGCACCGGCCCCGGCCATCTCCGCAGCCGCCCGACGCAAAGCCATCATCGCCGCCACCATCGGCAACGGCCTCGAGTGGTTCGACTTCACGGTCTACAGCTTTTTTGCGGTCATCATCGCCAAGCTGTTCTTCCCCACCGGCAACGACTTCACCTCGTTCATGCTGACGGTCGCCACGTTCGGCGTAGGGTTCTTCATGCGCCCGGTCGGCGCCGTCGTGCTCGGCGTCTACGCCGACCGCGTGGGCCGCAAGGCTGCGCTCACGCTCACCATCATGCTGATGGCGATTGGCACGGCCATCATCGGACTGGCGCCGACGTATTCGCAGATTGGCATCGGCGCACCGATCCTGATCGTGATCGCGCGGCTGATCCAGGGCTTCTCGGCCGGCGGCGAAGTCGGCGGTGCCACGGCCTTCCTGATCGAGTACTCGCCGGACGAGCGCCGCGGCTACTTCGCCAGCTGGCAGCAGGCGAGCCAGGGCATCTCGTTCATCCTCGGCGCCGCCATGGGCGCGATCGTCACCAACGGCTTGTCGCCCGAACAGATCGATGCCTGGGGCTGGCGCATTCCGTTCCTGTTCGGTCTGCTGATCGGCCCGGTCGGCGTGTACATCCGCTCGCATTTGCATGAGCCGCCCGCGTTCGAAGCGCAGAAGGCGAAGGCCGCGAAGGAATCGCGGCTCGCGCCGTTGTCGCAGGTGCTGCGCGATCATCCGCGTGAAGTGCTCGGCGGCCTGGGCGTGACCATCCTGTGGACGGTCTGCACGTACACGCTGGTGTTCTACATGCCGACGTACGCCAAGCAGCAGCTTGGCCTGCCGCTGGGCGCAACGTTCCAGTCGACGGCACTGTGCGGCGCGATCATCTTCGTGCTGTGCCCGATCATGGGCACGCTGTCGGATCGCATCGGCCGCAAGCGCATGCTGGGCACGGTGGCGCTCGTCATTGCCGCCGCAGCGTATCCGCTCTTCCACTGGCTGAACGTCAACCCGACCGTGCAGACGCTGCTGCAGGTGCAGGTGATCCTGGGTGTGCTGCTGGCGGCGTTTACCGGCCCGGCGCCGGCGGTGCTGGCCGAGCAGTTCCCGACGGCGGTGCGCTCCACGGGCCTGTCCATTTCGTACAACCTGGCGGTGACGATCTTCGGTGGCTTTGCCCCGCTGATCGTGACGTGGCTGATCGCCAGCACGGGCAGCAAGCTGGCGCCGTCGTATTACGTGATGGTCGCGGCCATCATCAGCGTGTTTGCGCTGTCGCTGATGCACGACCGCACAGGCAAGCCGATCGAGAAGTAACCGCTTGAAATCAACCAGGCAAGAACGGCCGGTGGCTCAACCCACCGGCCGTTCGTCTTTTGCGGCCAGCAGCGCGGCGTTCTCCAGCACGCGCACACCGGGCGCATCCACACGTGCCGCGCTCACCAGCGCTGCCGCCACCGATTCCGCCGGCACGGGCCGCCACGCGGTCGGCACCATCCATCCGATTGCGTGCGACAGATTTTGTGCAACGCGTTCGCCGAAGCGGAATTCACTGCGTTTGCCGAGCAGCAGCGACGGCCGCACGATCGTGACCGATGGAAAGCCGATCGACAGGATCTCCGCTTCCACCTCGCCCTTGCAGCGATTGTAAAAAACACCCGAGCGCGCATCGGCGCCCAGCGCGCTCACCAGCAAGAAATGATGCGCCCCGGCCGCGAACGCGCGCCGCGCCAGTTCCGCCGGATATTCGACATCAACGCGCCGGAATGCCGCCTGCGATCCAGCCTGGCGAATGGTCGTGCCCAGCGCGCAAATAACGATATCTGCAGCCAGGGCGGTGTGTGCTTCGGGGGCGTCCAGCCGATCGAAATCGACCACGCGCTCGCGCAGTCTGCCGGGCATCGCCTGCCCGGCTGTCAGTGCCCCTTGCCGGCGTACCAGCGCTGTCACGCTGCCGACCCAAGTCTGGGCGACCAGGCGGCGCACCACCGCGCTGCCCACCAATCCATTGGCACCGGCCACCAGCACGGCCGGTCCGCGTGGCTGTTCGGCCGCATCGCCATCGCCCGCGAAGCCTTGTGCGACAGGCGTTTGCGAACTCGACATGATGTTCTCCATGAGGTTGGCATTGGCTGCAAGTACACAGTGTACGGCGGCTTTCGCGCCGGTTTCCGGCACCGGGCCTGCGCGCTTTCGGTGCATTTCGGGTGCGGGCAACGCTGATGGAAATGCAAACAAACCCTGTTGATATCAGGTGTTTCCCGGATGCCCGGCCCGCAAACGTAGACAGGACAAGTGTCGGTTGCGAGCAACGGCCCGCAAAGCCTTGCAGGGAGGGGATGTGCAACCCTTCGCAACGGTGATATAAAACGGGTCGCAGTACAACGCTGTCCAACAAACCTGATGTGGGGAACTGACATGACGACCAAATCCGAACTCGTAGCCGCCATTGCAAAAGACGCAGAACTGAGCAACGCCGCCGCCGAGCGCGCGCTGAACTCCGCGCTGGAAAACATCAAGAAGACCGTCGCCAAGGGCGGCACCATCACGCTGGTTGGCTTCGGTTCGTTCTCGTCGGGCAAGCGTGCTGCACGCACCGGCCGCAACCCGCGCACCGGCGAAGCCATCAAGATCCCGGCAACCAAGACCGTGAAGTTCACGGCTGGCAAGGGTTTCAAGGACGCCGTGAACAAGAAGAAGTAAGCGTCTTCTGCCGGGCTCTACGCAGCCGGGAGACTTGCAAGGGACCCTTTAAGGGTCCCTTTTCTTTTGACTGCATTTTTTCCTGAGCGCAAAGATCAGGCGATCGGCCAGAGCGCCACCAGATAGCCGACCGACCCCACGCGCGCAACCAGCGTGTCGTTGCCCGACGGCACGTCCAGCCACACCGCTGCGCCCCGCGGCACATCCACACCGTCGAGCGACAGCGCGCCGTGCACGCAATAGACCAGCCACTGCATGCGCGCGTGCGTGATCGGCAGCGACCGGCGCTCACCAGCAACCAGCGTGATCGACTCTGCGTGATGCGCCCAGGTGTCGCGGCGCGTCATCACGTTGAAGTCCGACAGCGGCGCATCGAGCGTGGCCTGAATGTCCACTTCACCGGGAAAGCGCACGGGTGCCTCGCCCGGCGCGAGCGACACAACGTTGCCGTCCGCACGATGCATCGTCAGCCGCCCACCGGCGATCACCGCCAGCGAGCGATCGATACCAGCAAAACGCGAAAACGGCCCCGCAGCATCGACCTGCGCTGTGCTGATGCGCCAGTCGAAGGTGTCGAGCGTGGCGCCTTCGGGTGCGATGGCGATTTCGGTGGTGACACCGCCGCCGTTCTTCCACGGCATGCGGCGCATTGCGTCTGCAGGAATCAGCTTCATTGGCGGCGCAGCAGGTGATATGCCAGGCGTGCGGCCACACGCACGGTGCGGCGGTCCTGGTCGTATTCGGGGTTGGTCTCGGCGATGTCCGCCACGCGCACCTTGCCCGTGGCACATACATGCTGCACGAGCGCCTCAAGCACCGGCAACGTGATGCCGTATGCGGCGGGTGCGGAGACACCGGGTGCGACGGCGGCAGCCAACACGTCCATGTCGATGGTCAGGTAGACGTGATCGACATCGGCCAGCCACGCATCCAGATCGGCCATGCGCGCATCGAGATGGCGCTCCTGCACATCGGTGTCTTCCACGTAGTGCGCGTGCAGCGCATCGGCGCGATCGAACAGCGCTGGCGTGTTGGACAGGCGGCTCACACCCAGGCAGCAATACGTCAGGTCGATGCCGTGCGCGGCGCAGTCTTCGGCGATCTGGTCGAACGGTGTGCCGGAGTTGCCGGGCCGACTCGTGCGCAGATCGAAATGCGCATCAAAGTTGACGATGGCCAGACGCCCGCGCAGGCCCTGTTTCTGCCAGTGCTTGCGCAGGCCCTGGTACGTGCCGAACGCAACCTCGTGGCCGCCACCCAGCACAACCGGACGCGCACCCGCATCGAGCAGATCGAAGACAGCATCACCGAGCGCGGCCTGTGCACCTTCTAGATCGCCATCATCGCAAGTGACATCCCCCGCGTCGGCGAGCACGGCAAGACCGTGCGCAGGCACGTTGGCCAACGCACGACGAATCTCACGTGGGGCCTGCGCGGCCCCCGCACGGCCGTGGTTGCGCAGCACGCCGGCATCGCACGCAAAGCCGAGCACGGCAGGCGCACCGGAGAGCGGCGTTACGTAGGCGGACCGCACAACCTGGAACAGTCGCGTGACGTCGCCACGCTCGCCTGTGTCATCACGGCCCTGCCAGATGGAAGCATCGAATGTCATCACCTCGTGCATGGTCATGAACGCGTGAGCACCGCTTGCAGGAACGAACGCGTACGCGCCTCCTTGGGTTCTCCAAAGATGACCGACGGCGGCCCGGCTTCGACGATGCCGCCGCCGTCCATCACCACCACCACGTCAGCCACTTCGCGTGCGAACCCCATCTCGTGCGTGACGACCAGCATCGTCATGCCTTCCTTGGCGAGCAGCTTCATCACCTGCAGCACTTCACCGACGAGTTCCGGGTCGAGTGCAGACGTCGGCTCGTCGAACAGCATGACCTTCGGCCGCATCGCCAGCGCGCGGGCAATCGCCACGCGTTGCTTCTGACCGCCGGAGAGGCTCGCGGGCATCGCGTCGGCCTTGTGTGCCAGGCCCACTTTCTGCAGCAACTCACGCGCTTCGGTTTCCGCTTCGCTCTTCGACTTGTTGCGCAGCATGCGCGGGCCGATGGTGACGTTGTGCAGTACCGACAGATGCGGGAACAGGTTGAACGACTGGAACACCATGCCGACCTGCTGGCGCAGGTGGTTCAGGTCGCTCTCGGGCAGCATCGTGCCGTTGTCGATCAGCCGCTTGCCGCAGATGTCGATGGTGCCGCCCTCGGGCACTTCCAGCCCGTTGCAGCAGCGCAGGAAGGTGCTCTTGCCCGAGCCGCTGGGGCCGATCACGACCACCACCTGCGAGGCGTCGACCTCGAAGTCGATGCCCTTGAGCACGGTGTGATCGCCGTACGATTTGGTGAGACCGCGGATCTGGATCATCGGTACATCCAGCGCGGATTTCAAAGTTTGCGGGTTCGCCGCATTGGTCACACTGGCCATGTTCATTGCACCATGCCTCCCGCACGGATGTTGCGTTCAAGGCGATGCAGCAAGTAGCTCGCCGCACTGGTCAGCACCAGATACACCAGCGCAATCGCCAGGTACACCTCCAGCGAGCGGTACGACACGCTGATGATCTTCTGCCCTTCATGCATCAGGTCGTGAATCGTCAGCAGTGACACCAGCGCCGAGTTCTTGATCAGCGCAATGAACTCGTTGCCCAGCGGCGGGATCATCCGCACCACGGCCTGCGGCAGGATGATCGCGCGCATCGACTGCGCCGACGACATGCCGATCGAGCGTGCCGCTTCCATCTGCCCACGATCGACCGACTGGATCGCGCCACGCACGATCTCCGACACATAGGCACCCGAGTACACGCCCAGCCCCAGCACACCGCACACGAAGGCCGGCAGCAGGATGTCGAACTGCGGCAACCCGAAGAACAGCAGGAAGAGCTGCACCAGCAGCGGCGTGCCACGGATGAACGTCACGTACACCGTGCAGATGCCGTAGATGAAGCGCCGGCGCGGGTTCAGCCGCCCGATGCCGACCAGCAGGCCCAGCACGCAGCCAAGCATCAGCGCGACGGCGGTCACCTCCACGGTGACGAGTGCACCGTGGAGAATGTCCGTCCATCCCGCCCAGACAGGAGAAAAATCCAATTCCATCAGCGTGTCCGTCGGTTGTTACTTGGCGTCGGGGCCAAACCACTTCTTGAGGATCTGCGCGTACGTACCGTCGGCCTTGATCTTCTCGAGCGCGGCGTTCAGCGCCTTGGTCAGCTCAGGCTGGTCACGGCGCACGGCGATGCCGTATTCCTCGGTCGTCAGTGCCGGCTCGACCAGACGCAGGCCCGGACGCGCCTTGACGTAGTACGCCGCAGCGGGGCGACCCGTGACGGCTGCATCGGCGCGGCCGATCTCAACGAGGTTGAACATCTGCTCGTTCTTCTCAACTTCCACGCGCTCGACCTTCGGATAGTTCTCGCGCAGGTAGTTGACCGACTTGGTGCCCACCTGCACGCTCACCTTCTTGCCGTTCAGGTCCGCCGGCGTCTTGACAGCCGTGTTGCCCTGCTTGACCAGCGCAACCAGGCCGCCGTGGTAGTACGGCACCGTGAAGTCCACCACTTTCTTGCGCTCTTCGGTGATGTAGATGCCCGAGATGGCCACGTCGAAGCGGCGCGAAATCAGGCCCGGTACGAGGCCCTTGAAATCGATGTCGGTCCACTCGACCGGGCGGCCCATGGTGCGGGCCAATGCCTCGATCAGATCCACATCAAAGCCGGTGCGCTTGCCGCCCTCGACAAACTCCATCGGCGCGAAGGTGGCATCGGTGGCCACGCGCAGCGGCTCGCCAGCGGCGTGCGCTGCGGTAGCGAAGGACGCCGCAGCGGACAACGCCACGGCACAAGCCAGCATAAAACGACGGCGATTCCCCATGAGTGGTCTCCTAATGTGCATGTGGGGTGGAAAAAACAATTCGAGCAAAACGCGTGATTCGAAGATTCAGATGTCCTGCAGCCGTGCCGAAATGGACGCAGCAGCAGCCACGGTCATGTCGATCAGGCGTTGCTCCTTGCCGCGCACGCGCGTGGCAGGCGCCATCAACGTAATGGAGCCGAGCGCGTGGCCGGGCATCCGGAACACCGGCGCACTCACGCCCCAGACGCCGGGGTCGACTTCGCCTTCGGACAGCGCGTAGCCCGCGGCGCGGATATCAGCAAGTTCGGTTTGCAGTTGCGCTTGGCTGTCCGCATCGATGGCCAGCAAGTCTGCGAGGATGGCGCGCGCAGCCGTTGGCGGCATGAACGCGAGCAACGATTTGGCCGAGGCGCCGGCCAGCAGCGGCACACCGCGCCCCTTCTCGAACGAGCAGCGCAGCGACTGCTGGCTCTCGACCATTTCCAGACAGACGGCCTGATCCTTGACGGCCACCACCAGCCCGACCGATTCACCCGACTCGGCGACGAGCTTGGCCATACCGATGCGCGCTTCCTGCACGAGGTGCGAAGCGTGATCGAAGCCGAGTGCGAGTTGCAGACTGATCGGACCCGGCGCGTAGGTGCCGGACGATTCGAGCACGAAGCCCCAGCGCTTGAGCATCGCCACCTGGCGGTACAGCGTGCTCTGCGGCAGACCGGTCAGCTCGACCAGTTCACGCGCCGCAACCGGGCGGCCGTGGCGCGCGATGGTGGCGAGCACCATCAGCACGCGATCCGCACCGGCGGTGGGTTGTGCTGCAAGTTGTGCGGAACCGGGCTCGGCCATCGCAGAAGCTCCGTGGCGTGGAATGCGACGGAGAATGCGACGGTTTTCTCAAATCATCAACGCACGATTCCCAATAGACGGGAAAAGTACGCAAATTCAGTATTTACACCTAGGACGTCTCGGTCACATTCCAACTTTCTTCGTCCAAGCGTGCTTCCAGGAACGCGACGACGGCGTGGGCGGAGGCCTCGCTGCGGCAGGTGGTCAGCGCCGCGTACAAGGGCGCAGCCAAGCCATTGAGAAAATCCAGCGGCGCTTCCGGCCCCTCGGCAAGGTAGCGCTGGAAGGCCGAGAACGCCCCCGCCTGGCTCAGGCGCCAGTCGGCAATCGAGGCCTGCCGCACGTGACGCGCCGCCGGCGGTGTGGTCGATGCCGGCTTGGGCAGCGCCTTGGGCTTGGGTGCCAGCTTGACCGGTGCGCGCGCCACGACGTAGCCGTCGGCAACCAGGCGCATGAGGTCTTCCGTGTCCGGGCCGGCGCTGCTCAACTGCGCCAGGATCTCCGCAGCTGACCGCTCGCCGCCCGCCAGCAGCAGGATCGCGCGCTGCCGATGCGTGACACGCCCGCTGCGTGCCTGCAGTTCCTGCGTGCCGCGCTCGGTGCGCGACAGGATGTGGCTCAGGTCCATCGTTCCCCTCCCTTTTTTGTATGTGTCTGTTCGATGAGGGGTCAGTCTAGAAAAACCCGGCGCAGCGCGGACCGTTTGAACGCCGTCTGGCGCGGCATACCGACTATCACGTGCGCGGCATTGCATTGCAGGACGGACAGACGCATGCATCGATCATCAAATGCTGATTGAAACCAGATCGACTCGCAACCTGTTTATCGCCTCCGGATAGAAGCCTACAGTGCGGCGCATCTCAACCCACCGGAGCTTTCCATGCCCGCTCACCCCGTCCTCCGCCCCGTCCTGCTGGCCACCACCGCGCTGGCGCTGCTTGCCGCGCTACCGGCATTCGCCGCAGACGACGAACTCGTCCGCCCGCAACATCTGGCCGCCCCAGACACACCGCAAGCTGCGGCCACCGTGCTGGCGGCACGCCGCTACGCCACCTTCTGGCACACCGGCGATGCGCGCTATGCCACGCAGGCGCTGTCGTCCGACTTTGCCGACCGCACGCTGCCCGCAGGACGCGTGCAGGGCCCACAAGGCCCGCTTGACGCATCCCGAGCCTTCCGCGCCGCCGTGCCCGACATGCGTGTGGAAATCGAAGACATGGTTGTGGCCGGCGACCGTGTGGCCGTACATCTGCGCTTTCGCGGACACTTCACCGGCGAGTTCGGGCACACGCACGGGCAGAACCAGCCCATCGACTTCCAGGCATTCGATCTGTACCGCGTGGCCGACGGCAAGATCGCTGAAAACTGGCACCTGGAAGACAACCAGACGCTGCTGGGGCAGATGGGATTGCAGCCCTGAATTCGCGCGGATCTATTAACGCCCTTTAACAAGCTTGCACCCCACTCCCGCTATGCTTCGCCCCTGCTTGCAAGCCGCTTGGCGGCGGCCAGAGCGATAGAAGAAACGAGCCAACGAAAACACGAAAACGTCTTCAGGAGAAGCACATGGGAATGGGGTTTCAGGGCGCACTGCGCGCCTGGGCGAGCGCGCTCGCCTGCACCGGGGTGATGGGGCTGATGGGTGCAGCCGCCGCGCACGCACAATCGGCACCATCGGCTGGTCCGAATCCGGAACAGGAAATCAAGCAGGCCTGGGCTGCCGCCAAGGCCAGTGCAAAGGCGGGGCCCACGTCCATCGAACTGCGTGACCAGGCCGCCCTCAAGATCGGCGCAAACCAAGTCTTCATCCCGCAGCCGGCCGCCGGCCAGCTCATGCACGCCATGGGCAACGGCAACAACCAGGACTTGCTCGGCCTGGTCATGCCCACCGACGAAGAGAGCGACTGGATGGTGATCGCCGAGTACGAGGCGTCGGGCTACATCAAGGACGACGACGCCAAGGACTGGAACGTCGACGACCTGTTCAAGTCGCTCAAGGAAGGCACCGCTGCCGCCAACGAAGAGCGCGAGAAGCGCGGTATCCCCGCGCTGGAGATCCAGGGCTGGGTTGAGCGCCCGCACTATGACGCCGCCACGCACCGCCTGATCTGGTCGATGGCCGCGCGCTCCAAGGGCCAGCCCGACAACGAGCCGGAATCGGTCAACTACAACACCTACGCGCTGGGCCGCGACGGCTACATCAGCCTGAACCTGATCACCGCAAGCGACCACGTCAACGCCGACAAGCCCGCCGTGCAGAAGCTGCTGGCCGATCTCGACTTCAAGGACGGCAAGCGCTACACCGACTTCAACGCCAAGACCGACAAGGTGGCCGAGTACGGCCTGGCTGCGCTGGTGGGTGGCATCGCTGCCAAGAAGCTGGGCCTGTTTGCCGTGATTGCCGCCTTCCTGGCCAAGTTTGCCAAGGTGGCGATCCTGGCCGTGGCGGGCTTTGGCGCGGCGATTGCCAAGTTCTTCAAGCGCAAGCCGAGCGCCTGATCACGCTGGCACACACGCCATGACCAAACTGCTGATCCTGCTGTTCTCGGGGCTCAAGTTCGGCAAGCTGCTGACCACCGGCGGCACGATGCTGCTGTCGGTGGTGGTGTACGCCTTTGCGTTCGGCTGGCGCTATGCGGTGGGCTTTGTGGTGCTGCTGTTCATCCACGAGATGGGGCATTTCATGGCGGCGCGCCAACGCGGGTTGGCCGTGGGTGCACCCACCTTCATCCCGTTCGTGGGCGCGTGGATCGACCTCAAAGAGCAACCGATGGATGTCGAGACCGAGGCGTACATCGGCCTGGCAGGCCCCGTTGCGGGCACGGTCGGGGCGATGCTCTGCTACGGTCTCGCGCGCTATACCGACAGCCAGTTGCTGCTCGCCCTGGCTTACGCCGGTTGCTTCCTGAACCTGTTCAACCTGATCCCGATGTCGCCGTTTGATGGCGGGCGGATTACGGCGGTGCTGTCGCCACGCATCTGGTTTTTGGGGGTGCCGGTGCTGGTGGCGCTGTTCATGTGGCGGCCGAGCCCGATCCTGATCCTGATCGCCGTGCTGGCTGTCCCGCAACTGATGAAGGCGTGGCGCTACGATCCCAACGCGCCGGAAAACCGCGCGTACTACAGCATCTCCAACGAGTCCCGCCTGACCTACACGGTGTACTACATCGGCCTGGTCGTCTTCCTGGCGATGATGAGCCACGAGTTGCACGACATGCTGGGCAGCGTGCGCGCTACAACATGAGCTACGAGAGAACGTACGTCTCCCCCCC
>NZ_ASZV01000034.1:0-162820 GCF_000442475.1 Ralstonia sp. AU12-08
TTTTTTTGTCGAGCGCAGGTTGCTTCGTCACGTAAACACGTTGAACACATTGAGCACTAGTACCTCGATATGGGCGGCACATCGGCTTTCCGCTAGCTTCAAGCTGTTGGGATGCCCACAGCCATTGCGAAGCTTTAGACACCCCTCAAGCTCATTTTTGACGTTCTTTCCGAGTACTGACAACGCTTCTAGTATTTGAAGAAACTCATACTCTTTCATCCTCGAAAGATCGTCTTCATTTTTTGCGACCCGCCACTTTGGGTCGCGCCTAGCAGCCTCCGCATTGAAATCAACTAGGCGATGCTGTACCACATACTCATACAGGAGTGAAACTGCTCCAACCCACGACAGGACCACCGCTGCGCGAAAATGCCGCGCTTCATAGCACGCAACGGCCTCGGCTACGAATTCTTGGACATCAGCTTTTAGCTTAGGCAAGAGCGCTCGCAAAGCACTCGACTGTGCGGCGACATGTTGGTCGGTCGTGCCGAGCATTTCCTCCGCCCTTCTTCTACCCGGAGTTGTCAACAACCACCCGTCGCTGCGCGAGAATGCAAGCCCTTTCAGCTTCTGCATATCTCGCGGCATATTGGTCGTTGATAGCCCTAGAGATTGCGCTATGGCTCGAATAGCACCAACGGATTGAGCGCCATCACCAAGATGCGCCAGACAAAGCAGCAACTGCTCTGCTCGAGACAATTTGCCCGAGTGAACTAGGTCTGAAATACGCTCCAAAGGTGCCATTGACACACCGTCCTTGTGGGCAGCAAACTTTGTTCGCCATTAATGTCTGTACGACACATACATCGCGAGGATCATATGTCCGGAATAACGATGAGTAAAGAGTTGGAGGCTATGGTGCAAATCGAGCAAGCTCTCCAAGGACTTACCGAGGAAGAGCTTAGGCGAGTATTAACTTGGGCTGGCTCACGATTTGGCGTGACCATTGCGCAAGCAAAAGGCGAGCGTCAGAAGATTACGAGTGGGACGAGCGACGATCACGACGACGACGCTCCTCCAACAGGCTCTTCCGAAATTAGTTCACTCGCTGAATTCTACGACTTGGCATCCCCTACATCCGACGGCGAAAAAGCACTGGTGGTCGGCTACTGGTTTCAAGTCAAAGAAGGTGCAACCGAGTTGGAAGCTCAGAAGATCAACTCCGAACTAAAACATTTGGGTCATGGCATCGGGAACGTCACCCGAGCGCTGGATTGGCTCAAAGCCCAAAAACCGGCACTGATGATCCAGAAGCGAAAAGAAGGCACAACGAAGCAAGCCCGAAAGAAGTTTGTAGTAACGAACGAAGGAAAGAAGCACGTCGAAAAGATGGTTGCGCGAATCTAGTTCGCGCGACGGAGAAGCCGGAGAATCCAACACCGACGCAGCCGCGCGGATTCTGTACGACAAAAAAACAAGGCCCTCGCGTGGAGGGCCTTGCTTCGGACTGGCTTGTCGGACTGCGATTCGCTTTAGGCGAAGTTCGCAGCAACGAAGTCCCAGTTCACCAGCGTCCAGAACGCCTCGACGTACTTCGGACGCGCGTTGCGGTAGTCGATGTAGTAGGCGTGTTCCCACACGTCGCAGGTCAGCAGCGGCTTGGCATCCGTCGTGAGCGGCGTAGCGGCGTTCGAGGTGGACACCAGGTCCAGCGAGCCGTCAGCCTTCTTCACCAGCCAAGCCCAGCCCGAACCGAAGGTGCCAACGGCCGTCTTGGTGAACTCTTCCTTGAACTTGTCGAAGCTGCCCCACTTGGCGTTGATGGCATCAGCCAGGGCACCGGTCGGAGCGCCGCCGCCGTTCGGCTTCAGGCCGTTCCAGTAGAACGTGTGGTTCCACACCTGCGCGGCGTTGTTGAAGATGCCGCCCGAGGACTTCTTGACGATGTCTTCCAGGCTCAGGTTTTCGAACTCGGTACCCGGGATCAGGTTGTTCAGGTTCGTGACGTAGGTCTGATGGTGCTTGCCGTAGTGGAACTCCAGGGTTTCCTTGGAGATGGTCGGCGCCAGAGCGTCGAGTGCGTACGGCAGCGGGGGGAGCGTGTGGGCCATTTGTTTTCCCTTCTGTGGGTTGTGTGGGGTTGCGTGCGAGTTGTGCAAACCGGGAGCGACGATTGTAGGAGAGTTGCAAAACCGGCGCAAACAGCGTGCCAAATACTCGGAATACCCGTGGAACAGGTACGGAAACGCGCGCAATCCTTATCAGTTCATGCGCCAATCACATATCGAGCTTGGGCTGCACCTGGGCGATCTCGATGTCGACCGCGCCCTGCGCCAGCCGTGCCTCGATGCGCGCCCGGGCATGCAACGCGTTCGGATCGCGGATGGCGTGACCCTTCGCATTGAGCAGCACCGCGTAGCCGCGCTCCAGGGTGCGCTGCGGTGCCAGCAACTCCAGACCGGTGTGCTGCCGCGCCAGGCGCTCCTGCGACCGGGCCAGCGTGTCACGCATGGCGCGTGCCAGCGCGGCCTCGGCCTGCTGCAGCACAGTGCGCTGGCGGGTGACGTCCGGGCGGGCCGCCGTCAGGCGCATCGTCAGCAGGCGCTGCACGTGCTCGGCACGCTGCACGCGACCGGTCAGCGCAAAACGCAGGCGCCCTTCCAGATGCGACAGCTGCGTGCGGCGCTCGCGCATCTGCGTCTGCGGGCTGCGCAAGCGGCGCGCGAGCCAATCGACGGTCTGGGCACGGCGGTCCAGCTGGCGGCGGAACTGCGCGGACAGCGCATCCCAGTCACGCCCCACGTCGCGCAGCATGCGGGCCCGGTCCGGGCTGACAAGTTCTGCGGCACCGGTGGGCGTGGGTGCGCGCACATCGGCCACAAAATCGACGATGGTCACATCGGTTTCATGCCCGACGCCTGCCACGATGGGAATCTCCGAAGCCGCCACAGCCCGCGCGACGGGTTCTTCGTTGAAGGCCCACAGGTCTTCAATGCTGCCGCCGCCCCGGCACAGGATGACGACATCGACTTCTGCCCGGGCATTGACCGTATCGAGCATGGCGGCGATGCGCTCAGAAGCACCCGCGCCCTGCACCGGTACCGGATAGACGATCACGGGCACATGCGGTGCCCGCCGGCGCAGCGTGGTCAGCACGTCACGCAAAGCCGCCGCCTGCAATGAAGTGACAACCCCGATGGCACGCGGATGCCTTGGCAGCGGCCGCTTGCGCTCCGGGTCAAACAAGCCTTGCGCCTCCAGCGCGGCCTTCAGTCGCAGGAAGGCTTCGTAAAGATTGCCCAGCCCGGCACGGCGGATGCCCTCGACGCTCAGCTGCAACTCGCCACGCGCCTCGTACATCGTGACCAGCGCGCGCACCTCGACGGCTTCGCCCTCGCGCGGGGTGAAATCGGCGTACTGGTTGCGGCCCTTGAACATCACACAGCGGATCTGCGCGCCGGCGTCCTTGAGCGAGAAATACCAGTGGCCACTGGCCGCGCGCGTGAAGTTGGAGATCTCGCCACGCACCCAGCCCAGCGGAAAGTTGCGTTCAAGCAACCCGGCAATCTTCCGGTTGACCTCGCTGACGGTCAGCACGTCCTGGCCGCTCCTGGTAGGCGAGGACGGCGCCGGCGTCGCTTGAGTGGTCTGCGGTGCACTCGCCGCAGGGGCGGAAGCATCCATCCAGAAAGGTCGGCGGGAAGACGGCGGCGTGGTCATGAGTGGTCGTGGCGGCGCAATGCGATGGGGCTCCGGGGCAACTTCTACCTTGAATGAGGGAGAGATTTTGCGTCAGCCGGGCTAGCTGTCCACAGCATAACGCCCTTGTCAAGCTTGACAGACGTTACGTGACGCGCTCTCTGCATTTTGACGCAACCCTTTGATTTTTATGAAAAATCGCCTTGTGCCAAAAATTCAGCAGCGTAAGTAATTTCGTTCTGCATCAAGCATTTAGCGCAAGGCTCCCGAGGATGTTCACAAAGTTATCCACAGCAGCGCTGGAAAACCAGAATGTGACGCCTGGGCAGTGGATAAATCGGCTGGGGATTGTCACACGCTCGGGGCTCGCATCCCCAATCTTCCGCAGAAAACCCCGGTGCACATTTTTTAAGCGGCACACCGAACCCCCTGTTGAATCAGTGACTTAAGGTGCTTGTCCGGGCAATGTCCACAACCCGTCCACAAGACTGTCCCGTGTCGGTGTGGATTTCCCACCGGTTTCTCTGACCGCACGCGGATTTTTCCCGAAATCTGCACAGAAACCCCGTCTGCACAATTTTTAAGCACGGCAACGGACTCCTTTTTATATCAAGCACTTAGCGCGCTTGTTCTGGGAATGTCCACAACCCGTCCACACAACTGTCCCGCGGCGATGTGGATTACCCGCCGGTTTCCAGGGGCGGAGGACGTTTTGCCAGTGAATTGGCCACAGGAACACCCATTGCATCTTTTTTAAGCACGGCATCGAATACCCTTTCACATCAAGCACTTAGCTTACTTGTTCCGACAATGTCCACAACCCGTCCACAAGACTGTCCCGCTTCATTGTGGATTGTGCGAGCACTGAATTCTGTGACGACCCTTTGACTGTCGCAGGCGCTTGTCGCTACGGTGCGCCATCGTGTTGCCGAGGCAGGTCCGACGCGCTAGAGTGGCGCCTGTTTTTGCCGCAACGGACCGCGTTCGGGGACGCGGACGGCATGCACAGCAGTCAGGGCGCCACATGCACCACGAATCGGCGCCCCAAATCAAATTCCTTCCACAACGACAAAACGGGTTGTCCAGTGTTTTCCATCATTCAAGCTGCCGGCTGGCCGATCTGGCCGCTGTTGATCGCCTCGGTGCTCGCCCTCGCGCTCATCATCGAACGCTTCGTTGCCTTGCAGCGCAAGAAGATCATTCCGCCCAAGGTCTATGACGAGGCGCTGGCCGTCGCGCATCAGCGCAAGGCCACGCCGGAAGTCGTGAACACACTGGAACAAGGCTCGCCGCTGGGCCGCCTGCTGGCGGCCGCGCTGCGCCACGTGGTGCTGCATCCCAACACCACGCGCGACGCCGCCAAGGAAGTCGTGGAAGAAGCCGGCCAGAACGTGGCCCACCGCCTGGAGCGCTATCTGAATGCGCTCGGCACGATCGCCTCGGTGGCGCCGCTGATGGGCCTGTTCGGCACCGTGGTCGGCATGATCGAGATCTTCGGCAGCCAGACCGCTGCGGGCACCAACCCGCAAACCCTGGCGCACGGTATCTCTGTCGCCCTGTACAACACGGCGCTGGGCCTGGTCGTGGCCATCCCGACGCTGATCTTCTGGCGCTACTTCCGCGGCGTGGTGGATAACTACGTGGCCGAGCTGGAGCACCTGTCGACCATGTACCTCGACGCGATCCTGCCGCCGCGGCGCGGTTGATCCGGGCAACGCATTCCTGAGAACGCCATGCGCTTCCGCCCGCGCCACGCTCGCGAAGAGCCGGAGATCAACCTGATCCCGCTGATCGACGTGCTGCTCGTGATCCTCATCTTCCTGATGATCACGACCACGTATTCCCGCTATACCGAACTGAAGGTCAACCTGCCGACCGCCGACGCTGAAAAGGCGACCGAGCGCCCGGGTCAGATCGTCGTGTCTGTCACTGCCAACGGCGTCTACTCGGTAGACAAACAGGTGCTCGACACGCGCGACGTGACCAGCCTGGCCGATGCCCTGCACGCTGCTGCGGACAAGGCGGGCGGCCGCGAGCCCATCGTCGTCGTCAATGCCGATGCGCAAGCCGCGCACCAGGCCGTGGTGAATGTGATGGAAGCCGCCCGCGTGGCTGGCCTCTCGCACCTGACCTTTGCTACACAAACCGGCAACGCTTCTCGCTAAACCCACACGCACGACATGCCCGTCGCCCAGCACCGTCTCGCCAGCTTCGTCACCCGCCAATGGCAGCAACGGGGCTGGTTCGCGTGGGTGATGCGGCCGCTGTCGTGGCTGTTTGGCGGCGTGAGTGCCTTGCGCCGGCTGCTGTTCCGCTTGGGCTTGATGCGCTCGGTGCGCCTGCCGATGCCAGTGGTGGTCGTGGGCAACGTCACCGTGGGCGGCGCCGGCAAGACGCCCGCCGTGATTGCGCTGGCGTCGGCACTGGCCGATGCGGGCATGCGTCCGGGCATCGTCTCGCGCGGCTACGGCGTAAAGCTCAAGCACCCGCGCCCGGTGCGCGAGCATTCCCGTGCGGAAGACGTGGGCGACGAGCCGTTGCTCATCGCCCGCGCCACCGATCTGCCGGTGTGGGTCTTCCCCGACCGCGTGCTGTGCGCACAGACACTGCTGGCCTCACACCCGGGTTGCAACGTCATCGTGTGCGACGATGGACTGCAACACTACCGCCTGCGCCGCGACATCGAAATCATCGTGTTCGACACGCGCATGGGCGGCAACGGTTTCCTGCTGCCTGCCGGCCCACTGCGCGAACCGATGACGCGCAAGCGCGACGCCACGCTCATCAACGACCCGAACTACCGCGCCACGCCCGACCGCCCGAACATCTTCGGCATGCACCTCACGCTGCAGGACGCCTATAACCTGGCCGACCCAGCGCTGCGCCGCCCGCTCGCCCAGTTCACCCGCGTTGAAGGCGAACAACTGCTGGCCGCTGCCGGCATCGGCAACCCCGAGCGCTTCTTCGCCTCGCTGCGCGCCGAGGGCCTTAAGCCCAGCACCCTGCCGCTGCCCGATCACTACGACTTCGCGAACAATCCGTTCGCCGACAGCCACGCCGAGGTCATCCTGATCACCGAAAAGGATGCCGTAAAATGCGGCCATCTCGACGACCCGCGCATCTGGGTGGTGCCGACCACACCGGTGGTCGACCCGGCACTGGTTGAACAGGTCTGCCAGCGCGTACGCGCCCTGGCCGATCGCGCTACCACCACGGCGAGCGCACAATAACGCTCACCGCATCCTCTTGACCCAGGCCGCCGCCACGCTTTTGCGGCCGCCCCGGAGCCTCTACCGCCATGGACAATCGCCTGCTCGAAATCCTCGTCTGCCCGCTGTGCAAGGGCGCGCTGCAACACGACCGCGCCAACAACGAACTGATCTGCCACGTCGACAAGCTGGCCTACCCGATCCGCGACGGTATTCCCGTCATGCTGGCTGACGAAGCCCGCCAGACCGTGGAAGGCACCCCGGTCGATCCGGCCTGACACCTCACCACGTATCGAGGCTGCCCGCCATGTCGCACGCACCGTTCGTCGCCGTCATTCCCGCGCGGCTGGCATCCACGCGATTGCCCAACAAGCCGCTGGCCGACATCGGCGGTAAGCCGATGGTGGTGCGCGTGGCTGAACGCGCGCACCAGTCGTCCGCCGCGCGCGTGGTGGTCGCCACCGACGCCGTCTCGGTCGCCGATGCCTGCATGCAGCATCACGTGGAAGCCGTGCTCACGCGCGCCGACCACGCCTCCGGCACCGACCGCCTGGCCGAAGTGGCCACCGTGCTGGGGCTGCCCGATGACGCCATCGTCGTCAACGTGCAAGGCGATGAACCGCTGATCGCCCCCACGCTGATCGACAACGTGGCCGCCCACCTGCGCGACCACCCGGATTGCGCCATCGCCACCGCCGCCCACCCGATCCACGACGCCGCCGACGTGTTCAACCCGAATGTCGTCAAGGTCGTATTGGATGCGGCCGAACGTGCGCTGCTGTTCTCGCGCGCCCCACTGCCCTGGGCACGTGATGTCTGGACGCCCGCCGTGCTGACGCAACCCGCCGCGCAGCGCCCGCTGCCTGCCATGCCGGTGCTGCGCCATATCGGCATCTACGCGTATCGCGCTGGTTTCCTGCGCCGCTTCCCGCAACTGGCCGCCGCACCGCTCGAACAAACCGAGCAGCTCGAGCAGTTGCGCGCCATGTGGCACGGTGAACGCATCGCCGTGCTCACCACCGACGACGCCCCGGCCGCTGGTGTCGACACGCCGGAAGACCTCGCCCGCGTGCGCGCCGCCTGGAGTGAACTGCTGGCCCAGGACGGCCCCTGAACGCATCGATTTCACGGAACTTGCAGCCGCCACGCCGAAACCCCGGCGCTGGCATGGCATAATCGCGAGGACGACAAGTCGCATGCCGGCGCCCACGCAAGGCGCCACAGCGGCTGCAGGGAGACAAATCGAGCCATCGGTGCCGCCGTCCGGCGAGCGCCTGTTCCATCCAGTGTCCCGGTAAGGCTGGCGTCAACTTCGCCCGCTAGGCTGCCTGTTTGCGTCGACAAGGCACGCATTAAGGCGTTTTGGGAATCCGCCCTCTCGGACTGATTCCCAACGCGCTTCACGCTGTCTGACAGCGCGACAGGAATTTAAAACTTGAGGAACTCGTCACCATGCGGTTGATTCTGTTGGGCGCGCCCGGCGCCGGCAAAGGTACGCAAGCCAAATTCATCTGCGAGAAGTTCGGCATTCCGCAGATCTCCACTGGCGACATGCTGCGCGCGGCCGTCAAGGCCGGCACCCCGCTGGGTATCGAAGCCAAGAAAGTGATGGATGCCGGCGGCCTCGTGTCGGACGACATCATCATCGGCCTGGTGAAAGACCGCCTGCAACAGCCTGACTGCAAGAACGGCTACCTGTTCGACGGCTTCCCGCGCACCATCCCGCAAGCGGAAGCCATGAAGGATGCCGCCGTGGCGATCGACTACGTGCTGGAAATCGACGTGCCGTTCGACGCCATCATCGAACGCATGAGCGGCCGCCGCGTGCACGTGGCCTCGGGCCGCACGTACCACATCAAGTTCAACCCGCCCAAGACCGAAGGCGTGGACGACGAAACCGGCGAACCGCTGATCCAGCGCGACGACGACAAAGAAGAGACCGTGCGCAAGCGCCTGGACGTGTATGAAAAACAGACGCGTCCGCTGGTGGATTACTACTCGCAGTGGGCCGCCAACGGCAACGACACCGCCAAGGTTGCGCCGCCGAAGTATCGCAAGATCGCCGGTGTGGGCAGCGTGGATGAGATCACCGCGCGCGCGTTCAGTGCATTGCAGGACTGAGCGCACTCCACGTTACCGACCCGCTGACAAAAACGGCGCCTCCTGATCGAGGCGCCGTTTTTTTTCGCGATCGCCGACGGCTTCGCGCTACCATATGACGTTGACGTAAACGTCAAGTAATTCACAGACCACAACCAAGGAGACACGGCATGGAGATTCGCGACCAGGTATTCATCGTCACCGGCGGGGCATCGGGACTGGGCGCCGGCACGGCACGCACGATGGCAGAAGCCGGCGGCAAAGTGGTGATTGCTGACCTGAACGAAGCGGCGGGCAATGCGCTGGCGCAGGAGTTGGGCGGGCGCTTCGTGCGCTGCGACGTCGCATCGGAAGCCGATGGGCAGGCCGTAGTCGACGCGGCCACGTCGCTGGGCACGCTGCGCGGGCTGGTGAACTGCGCCGGCATCGCAACGGCGTCGCGCACGGTGGGCAAGACGGGGCCGCATCCGCTGGACCAGTTTGCACGCGTAATCAACGTCAACCTGATCGGCACGTTCAACATGATCCGGCTGGCGGCGACGGCGATGGCGGGCAACACGCCCAACGCCGGCGGCGAGCGTGGCGTGATCATCAATACGGCGTCCGTGGCGGCGTTCGACGGGCAGATCGGCCAAGCGGCCTATGCAGCGTCCAAGGGTGGCGTGGTGGCGATGACGCTGGCGATTGCACGTGACCTGTCGCGCGATGGCATCCGTGTGATGACGATTGCGCCGGGCATCTTCGAGACGCCGATGCTGCTGGGCATGCCGCCTGAAGTGCAGGATGCGCTGGGCAAGATGGTGCCGTTCCCGCCGCGCCTGGGTAAGCCAGCGGAGTATGCGCAGCTTGCACGCGCCATCGTCGAGAACCCGATGCTCAACGGCGAAACCATCCGCCTGGATGGCGCCATTCGCATGCAGCCGAAGTAAGCAGCGCGATCAGGCGGCCATTAGGTGGTAGGCAGCGCCATCCGGCGAATCATCTGCCACGCCGCCTCGGCCGCCGGCGAGAGCGACCGGTCATGCCGGCGCGCCAGCACGATGCCGCGCGTCTCCTTGGGTGTCAGCGGCACCGACACCAGCTGCGACGACGACGGCAGCGGTAACGACAGCGCCGGCACCACGCCCGCGCCAATGCCGGCATCCACCATGCCGAACACGGCACTGCTATGCCCCATCTCTTGCGCCACATCGGGCTGCACACCGTGGCGCAGGAAGATGCGGTCGATCAACGGGCGGCTGCCCGACGCGTGATCGAGCAGCACGACCGGCGCGCGGTGCAGGTCTTTCCAGCGCACGCTGCTGCGCTGGGCGAATGGATGGTCACGGCGGCAAACGAGGCAGAACGGGTCGGTCAGCAGCGGCTCCGTCCACAGGCCTTCGGTATCGAGCGGCTCCACCACCACACCGAAATCCGCCCCGCCCGTGCGGATCAATTGCAGCGTATCGACCTGCACGGAGTCACGCACGATCATGCGGATGTCCGGGTAGCGCACCGCGCATTCCGCCACGTACAGCGGCATCAAACGCGTTGACACCGTCGGGCTGGACGCCACCACCACGCGCCCGCGCCGCTGCTCGCCCACTTGGCGTGCCTGATGCAGCGTGTCGTCCAGATCAGCAACCAGACGATCGAGCGCAGTCGCCAGCGAGCGCCCCACTTCCGTCAGCACCACTTCACGCGTGGTGCGATCGAGCAGCTTCAGGCCCAACTCGCCTTCCAGCTCCGAGATGGAACGGCTCACGGCCGGCTGCGTCAGGCCGATTGTGTCGCCCGCGCGACTGAAGCTGTGCGCACGTGCCACCGCCAGAAAGACGCGCAACTGCCGCAGGGTCACATTCATGCTGAAGCCGTATGAATTGATTCGATCAATGCATTTGTATTCTAGATAGGGATGTTGTGCAATAGCGCCTATCCCCCAATCCAACCCGCGCCGTCACGCAATGGTGATGGCGCACGCACATGAAGATTCCGCTGTTATCTCGTATTGATGGGTTCATCCAGGCCATGCTGGTGATGGTTGCGCTGGCCTTGTTCTTCCCGTCACTGGGCGCAAGCGACGGCCCGCTGCATCTGGATGTCGTCACCATCGTCGGCGTGTCGCTGGTGTTCTTCCTGCACGGCGCGGCGCTCTCGCGCGAGAAGATCGTTGAAGGCGCGCGTAACTGGCGCCTGCACCTGTTTGTGCAGAGCTGCACGTTCATCCTGTTCCCGCTGATTGGCGCGGTGATCCTGTTTGTGTGCAAGCCGTTCATCCCGGCCGAGCTGCTGCTGGGCGTGTTCTACCTGTGCGCGCTGCCGTCTACCGTGTCGTCGTCTGTGGCGATGACGGCAATGGCCAAGGGCAATGTGCCGGCCGCGATCTTCAACGCCACCATCTCCGGCCTGATCGGCATGATTGCCACGCCGCTGCTGATGAGCTTCGTGATCCAGGCCTCGGGTGCGGAACTGTCGGTGGGCAAGGCGTTGCTGGGCGTGGCCGAACAACTGCTGCTGCCGTTCGTGCTGGGTCAGTTGCTGCGCCCGGTGATCGGCGGACTCATCACCAAGTACAAGGCGATCATCAACAAGGTGGATCGCGTGGTGATCCTGCTGATCGTGTTCAACTCGTTTGCTGACTCGACGCACGCGGGCGTGTGGTCGAAGTATCCGTGGGAAACGATCGTGGCCGTGGCGCTCATGAGCGGGGCGCTGCTGTTCGTCGTGCTGGGCGCGACGACATGGCTCTCGCGGCGCTCAGGCTTTGGTCTGGCCGATGAAATTACCGCAGTGTTCTGCGGCTCCAAGAAAAGCCTGGCCAACGGCATTCCGATGGCGAAGATCCTGTTTGCCGGCAACCCCGCCCTCGGCCTGATCGTGCTGCCGACCATGATCTACCACCAGTTGCAGTTGATCGTGTGCTCGGCGCTGGCGCGCAAGTATGCGGATCGCATGGCACACGCCGAAGCCAGCGCTGGCTCGCCGTCCAGCCATCCGGCGTAATCACAGGGTCATCAAGCCCGTCGTTTCCGGCCAGTGGTAGGTGTGCACCCAGGCATGCCCACCATCGGCCGTCTCCAGCCAATCACGGCTGACCGGCACACCGCCCAGGGCTTCGTAGAAGCCGATTGCGGCGGTGTTCGCCTCGTACACCAGCAGATGCAGTTGCGCGACACCTTGGGCTGCGGCCCAGCGGGCAGCCTCGCCCATCAGGCGCTTGCCGACACCGTGGCCGCGTGCGGCAGGCAGTAGGTGGAGGTTGTCGACGAGCGCGCCCCACGGCGTGTCGTCATGCAGCAGTGCACAGAGGAAACCGATGGTCTGGCCGTCGAGATCGGCACACCAGACGTGCTGACCGGCAACAGGCGCCGTCATGCGCGCATGCCACTTCGCCTGCATGTCGGCCTGCGCCGCGCCATCGAGGTAGGCATCCGAGAGGATGCCCTGCCCGCGATACGCGCTCTGCCAGCTCTGCGTGTGGATGCTGGCGATGGCGTCCGCATCGGCAGCGCTGCCTTGGCGTAAGACGACTGCAGCCATCAGACGCCCGGGTTGTGCGACAGCGGCGGGTTCTTGGCGAAGTACGCCCGGATGCCGCGCAGGATCGCGTCGGCCAGCTGGTTCTGATGGCCCAGATCGTTGAGCTTGGCCTCTTCTTCCGGATTGGAGATGAAGGCCGTCTCAACCAGGATCGATGGGATATCCGGCGCCTTGAGCACCGCAAACCCAGCTTGCTCCACAGCCCCCTTGTGCAGGCGGTTGATGCCGCCAATCTGCTCCAACACGGCGCGGCCAACCTTCATGCTGTCGCTGATCTGCGCGGTGGTCGACAGGTCCAACAGCACGCGCGTAACCTGGGCATCCTTCGAGCCCAGGTTGGCACCGCCAATCATGTCGGCGGCGTTCTCCTTGTTGGCGAGCCACTTGGCCTGCGCGCTGGATGCACCGCGGTCGGACAGCGCAAACACCGACGCCCCGCGCGCTTCCGGCGTGACAAATGCATCGGCGTGGATGGAGACGAACAGGTCGGCCTGCACGCGTCTCGCCTTTTGCACGCGCACGCCCAACGGGACAAAGTAGTCGGAATCGCGCGTCATCATGGCGCGCATGTTGGGCTGGGCGTCGATCTTGGCCTTGAGCATGCGGGCAATCGACAGCACCACGTCTTTCTCATGCGTACCTGCAGCACCAGTGGCGCCCGGGTCTTCACCGCCGTGGCCGGGGTCGATGGCAACGGTCAGCAGACGGCGCATGCGCGTGCCACCTGCCGGCCCACGCGGTACGGGCTGCTCGGGCACGATCTCCAGCGGCGGCAAGGATGACGACGGTGGCGGCGCATTGGCCAGCGTCGATGGCGGCGGCGCGGGTTTCACGGGCGGCGTCTTGAGCGGCGGCGTACGGCTGGCAATCGTCGGGCGCGAGTCATTGGCCGGCGGCAATGCCGGCGTGGCGGAGCCACTGCTCTCGCGGCGAGCCAATGCAGCGATCGGGTCATCGTCGTCCGCCGGAGACGACGACGGCGGCATCGGCGTGCCGCCCGAGGCGGCAAAGCGCTCCTGCTTGCTTTCGGTCGCCTGCACGAGCTGCATCAGCGGATCGGGCGGATTGGTCGGGTACAGATCGAACACCAGCCGGTTGCGATAACCGGCAATCGGCAGCAGCGTAAAGACCTGCGGGTTGACGCTTTCCTTCAGGTCAAACACCAGGCGCACCACGCTGGGCCGGTTCTGACCCACGCGCACCTGGCGGATGTACGGATCGTTCGGCGTGATCTTGGCGACCAGTTCGCGCAGGGTCGGGTTCAGGTCCAGCCCCTCGACGTCGACCATCAGGCGATCCGGATCCTTGATGAGCTGGTGCGTGGCCTTGAGCGCGACGTCGGATTCGATGGTCACGCGCGTGTAGTCCTCCGCCGGCCACACGCGCACCGCCACGATATTGGCGCCACGTGCGATCTGCGTGCCGGCCAGGCTGAGGATGACGGTCCCCGCACCGGCCTTGGCGATGCGTGTGAGCCATTGCCTGCGTGCGTGGCTCGGCAGGGTGGGATCGTCCGGTTGATCGGTCGGCAGATGCTTGATCAGCATGGGGGCAGGGGTTGCAACGACTGTAGGAGTTGGCGGCCGGTCTGCGTGCGAGCACTCAGATGGGCCAGGCGCGGTGCATGTTCAACGCCGTCATCGTAGGTTTCGTGCACAACGTCGACGGCCAAAGCGATATGCAGGTCAGGCGTACCGAGCAGAGCCTGTGCCTTCTCGGGCCATTCGACCAGGCACAGTGCGGGTTCGGCAAAGCAATCGCGAAAGCCGGCGTCGGTCCATTCTTCCGGGTCGGCAAAGCGGTACAGGTCGAAGTGATAGACCTTCTGCGTGCCGGTGGTTCCCGTCACGTCGTATGGCTCGACCAGCGTATAGGTGGGGCTGCGCACGCGCCCGGTGTGTCCCAGGCCACGCAAGATGGCCCGCGAAAGCGTGGTCTTGCCCGCGCCCAGATCCCCCGAGAGTTGCACCTGCACAGGCCGCGGACCCAGCGCCAGCACGGCCTGAGCGAGCGCCGCCCCGAAGGCCGAAGTGGCCGCCTCGTCGACGAGCGGCACGGTGCGCTCGGCGAGCGGTGAGTTCAGACCAGCGGGAGTATCAACAGGGGGCACAGTAGGCATTGCGTACAATTTAGGCATGTCCGCGACCCCCACGCCAGCGCCCACAGCAGCGCTCGAAACGAACCTCGATACGCGCCTGCCTACCGATGAGGCAGATGTCGCTGCGCTGGTTGCGCAGATCCGCACCTGGGGCGCTGAACTCGGCTTCGATGCCATCCGCATCGCCGGCATCGACCTCTCGCACGCTGAAGAAGGGCTCCAGACGTGGCTTGCGCAGGGGTTTCACGGTGACATGGATTATATGGCGAACCATGGATTGCTCCGTGCACGTCCCGCCGAACTTGTTGCCGGAACGGTACGCGCCATCGTCGCGCGCATGCCGTATCTGCCACACGACACCCGTGCGCACACGGATCAGCCAGCCGCCGGCAGCGACTGGCGCACCGTCGAATGGGACCGCATGCGCCGCCCCGAAGACGCCACCATCTCGCTCTACGCGCGCGGCCGGGACTATCACAAGGTGCTGCGCCAGCGCCTACAGAAGCTGGCCGAGAAGATTGCCGGTGCAGTCGGGCCCTACGGCTTTCGCGTGTTCACGGATTCGGCGCCGGTGCTGGAGGTGGCACTGGCCAGCAACGGCGGCCTGGGCTGGCGCGGCAAGCACACGCTGCTGCTCGATCGCGATGCCGGCTCGATGTTCTTCCTCGGCGAGATCCTGATCGACCTGCCGCTGCCGATCGACCCACCGGTCGAGCCCCACTGCGGCAACTGCACGCGCTGCATTGACGTCTGCCCCACGCAGGCAATCGTCGCCCCGTACACGGTGGACGCCCGCCGCTGCATCTCGTACCTGACCATCGAGCACAAGGGCAGCATCCCCGTTGAGTTGCGCGAGGCGATGGGCAACCGCGTCTACGGCTGCGATGACTGCCAGCTCATCTGCCCGTGGAACAAGTTTGCGGTGCCGGCCAACCTGCCCGATTTCGACGTGCGCAATGGATTGGATGCGGCCACGCTGGTCGACCTGTTCGGTTGGACGGAAGGCGAATTCAACCAGCGCCTGGAAGGCAGCCCGATCCGGCGCATCGGCCATGAGCGCTGGCTGCGCAACATTGCGGTGGCGCTGGGCAATGCGCTGCGCGGGCCGTTGCCGGAGGCATCGCGTGTGCAATTGCGAGCCGCATTGCACACGCGGGCCGACCACCCCTCCGAACTTGTGCGCGAGCACGTCGCCTGGGCACTGGCAGCCTGACGGCAATTCAAACTCCGGCACTTTAATTCCCCATTGGAATCAGGGGCGGGTATTGTTTTAAAAACAAGACAATTCACACCTAGCACAAATAGAAGAAATCATGGTTAACGCCAGATGAAGCCGAGCCTTATACCTGGTGGTACGCAAACGGTTGCGAATCAGGGCAGACACCAATGGTTTTGAAATAGAAATTTGCAAAAATAGAGCCTCACAAAAAACCGCGTGTTTTCGATGTTCTCCGCCCTGCTTTTCCTCCGCCGCGCATTGCGTTTTGAAGTGCGTGTCCGTGCATCCAATCGCATGTCCATGGTTCGACGTGCATGGCGCCACGGCATTGCAGGTGCCGCCCTGCTGGCCGCCTGCACGCTGCCGGCCTGGGCGACGGTGGACATCGAGGGCGTGCACTTTGACGACGCTGCACGCCTGGCCGGCCGCGAGTTGCCGCTCAACGGCACGGGGCTGCGCTCGGTGTTCGTCATCAAGGGCTATGTGGCGGGCCTGTATCTGCCCGAGCGTGCCAAGAACGCGGCGCTGATCCTCGCCATGAAGGGGCCGAAGCGGCTGCAGATCCACCCGCTGCGTGATGTGGGGGCCGACACCTTCATCCGCGCACTGAATGACGGCATCCACCACAACCAGACCGAGATTCAGCTGCAGCGGCTGTCCGATCGCCTGGGGCAGTTGGAAGACGCCATGCGCCAGATCGGCTCCACCCGTCGTGGCGACACCATCAACTTCGACTACACGCCCGACGCGGGCACCACGGTCAGCATCAACGGTGTGGCGCGCGGCAAGCCCATCCCCGGCGAAGATTTCTACCAGGCCGTGCTCAGCATCTTCATCGGCAACAACCCGGTCGACCGGGATCTGAAAAGCGGGCTGCTCGGTAGCTGACGATCCGCGCCGCGTTGCGTCGCCTAGCGACGTGCTAGATTCGCAGGATCGCTTTTCCGCGCCGGACGCCGTCATGCCCTCCCCTTTCGATGCTGTACTCGAAGCGCCCTTCGGCAAGCTGGGCGTGCGTGTGGCCGACGGCACCCTGCGTGAACTCACCTACCTGCCGGAAAGCACGCCCACGGTCGATTCCAGCCATGCGTTGATCCGCAAACTGGCCCGCCAGCTCGACGCGTACTACAGCAACCCCAACGCCGCCTTCGATGTGCCGCTCGCGCCTGCCGGCACGGACTTCCAGCGCCGCGTGTGGAACGCCATCAGCGCGATCCCCTGCGGCAGCGTCATCACCTACGGCACCATCGCCAAGCAGATCAGCAGCGTGCCGCGCGCGGTGGGCCAGGCGTGCGGCGACAACTGGTTTCCGATCCTCATCCCGTGTCACCGCGTGGTAAGCGCCTCGGGCATCGGCGGGTTCTCGCACCACACGGATGGCTACCTGCTGAACATCAAGCACTGGCTGCTGCGCCATGAAGGCGTGATGCTGATATGAGAAAAGCTGCACCAAAAGACGCCGAAACCCCGGCCCTGCCCCCGCAGAGCGCCGACGCCATCCAGCGCTTCTGCGATGCGCTCTGGCTGGAAGACGGCCTCGCCCGCAACACGCTCGATGCATACCGGCGCGACCTGACGCTTTACGCGCACTGGCTGGCCGAGCGCAGCAAATCCATCGCCGAAACCGAAGACGGCGACCTCGCCGACTACTTTGCCGCACGCCATGCCGAGAGCCGCGCCTCCACGGCCAACCGACGTCGCACGGTGTTCAAGCGGTTCTTCGTATGGGCATTGCGCGAACATGTGGTGAGCACCGATCCGTCGCGCCTGCTGCCCACGGCCAAGCAGCCGCCGCGCTATCCGAAAACGCTGTCCGAAGCACAGGTGGAGGCGCTCATCAACGCGCCCGATGTCGATACGCCGCTCGGCTTGCGCGACCGCGCCATGATCGAGCTGATGTATGCGAGCGGCTTGCGCGTGTCAGAGATCGTCGCGTTGAAGACGGTGGAGGTGGGCCTGAACGAAGGCGTGGTGCGCGTGATCGGCGGCAAGGGTGGCAAGGACCGGTTGGTGCCGTTCGGCGCCGAGGCCGGCGACTGGCTGCGGCGCTATCTGCGTGATGGCCGCACGGCCTTGCTGGGCGAACGCACCGCCGATGCACTGTTCGTCACCGCCCGCGGCGAAGGCATGACGCGCCAGGCGTTCTGGTACCTGATCAAACGCTACGCGCTGCTCGCCGATATACATGCACCGCTGTCGCCGCACACGCTGCGCCACGCGTTCGCCACGCACCTGCTCAACCACGGCGCGGATTTGCGCGTGGTGCAGATGCTGCTCGGCCACGCGGATATTTCCACCACGCAGATCTACACCCACGTCGCGCGCGAGCGGCTGCGCACGCTGCATGCGCAGCACCATCCGCGCGGATAGCGTTTTCCTTTCCCCATGAGCAAGTCCAAACACGTTTCCGAAACGCCCGCCACGCAGTTCCTCAAGGCGCACGGCGTCGCCTTTACCGAACACACCTACGACTATGTCGACAAGGGCGGCACGACCGAGTCGTCGCGCCAGCTCGGCGTGGACGAGCACGCCGTCGTCAAGACGCTGGTCATGGAAGACGAGCACGCCAAGCCGCTGATCGTGCTGATGCACGGCGATTGCTCGGTCTCCACCAAGAACCTCGCGCGCCAGACCGGCCGCAAGAGCGTACAGCCGTGTAAGCCCGAGGTGGCGCAGCGGCACAGCGGCTACCTCGTCGGCGGCACCTCGCCGTTTGGCGTGCGCAAGGCGATGCCGGTGTATGTGGAAGCGTCCGTGCTGGAGTTGGAGCGCATCTATATCAACGGCGGGCGGCGCGGTTTTCTGGTGAGCATTTCGCCAGGCGTGCTGACGACGGCGCTGAACGCACAGCCCGTCAATTGTGCAAACCCCGATTGAAACGAACGGAGCGGCTGGGGCACCCTACGCCCCGCGCTACAATCCCGCAGCCTGATTTCACAGAACCGCTATGTCCCCAGTCGTCGCAACCGTCCTTTTTGGCGTAGCCGCCTACCTGATCGGCTCGATCTCGTTTGCCGTGGTGGTCAGCCGCGTCATGGGCTTGGCCGATCCGCGCACCTACGGCTCGGGCAACCCGGGCGCCACCAACGTGCTGCGCTCGGGCAACAAGAAGGCCGCCATCCTCACGTTGCTGGGCGATGCGGCCAAGGGCTGGCTGGCAGTGTGGCTCGCGCTACTGTTGGCACCGCGCTTTGGCGTGGATGAGGTTGGCATTGCGCTGGTCGTGATCGCCGTGTTCCTGGGCCACCTGTATCCGGTATTCCACCGCTTTGCCGGCGGCAAGGGCGTGGCCACGGCGGCGGGTATTCTGCTGGCGATCAACGTGTGGCTGGGCCTGGCAACGCTGGCGACCTGGCTCATCATCGCCGTGTTCTTCCGCTACTCGTCGCTGGCAGCGCTGGTGTCGGCCGTGTTTGCGCCGTTCTTCTATGTGCTGATGTTCGGCTTCGACTGGATTGCCGGTGCGGTTGCGCTGATGGCCGTGCTGCTGATTGCACGCCACCGCGCCAATATCGCCAAGCTGCTGGCCGGCAAGGAAAGCCGCATCGGCGAGAAAAAGAAAGCCGCCTAGCTCCACACTAATTCCGCAACTCGGCGCGCACCGAATGCGCGCGCCGATGTTCTCCTGGCGGCCGCCCCGTGTGCCGCCGGATCAACCGCCGGAAGGCGGACATGTCCTGATAGCCGCACTGCTCGGCAATCGTTGTCAGGCTCAGCGTGCTGACTTCCAACAGGTGACACGCGCGCTCTACGCGCAGCCGGTGCAGCAATTGCAGCGGCGACGTCCCCACCGTTTTCGTGAAATGCCGCAGCAGCGTCCGCTCGCTGGTCGAGGCGGCGGCGGCAAGCTTCCCCAGGTCGAACGGCTCATGCAGATGTTGCTGCAGATAGCGTCGCGCACGCAGCACGACGCTGTCGCGGATCGCCGGCTTGCTGCGCAGCCAGATGCCGATGGCCTCGCCGCGTGACGGGTGATCGAGCGCCGTATTGCCCAGCGTGCGCGCCAGACGCGCGTCGGCCAGCCGCGCCACTACGCGGTGCATCAACGCCACGCCATGTTCCATCGCCCGCGCGGTAATGACATTGCCGCTACTGACGATGGCCTGGGCCGGCACCACCTTCAACTGCGGGAAGTTGCCCTGCACCCAACCGGCGATCAGCCACGTCACCGTCAGCCGTTGGCCGGGCGGCAGCACATCGGCCAGCATCGCCACGCCGGTAAAGGGCGACGCCACCAGCCGCCCCGCTTCCAGATAGCGGCGGATCGTGGCCCGCTCCACCTCCAGCAGCGCCAGACGCTGCTCCATCGTGCCGATGTGGTCGAAATGCAGTGGCGGCACGATCAGCGCGTCGCCAAGCTCGGCATCGTCTTCCGGCAGCGCATCGCACCGGCAGGCGAGTGTCTGGGCCGCCGCCTGCCAGCGCCCCGGATCGCGCGCGACAAGCCGCCAGCCGAACACCGGCGTCTTGGCGGCATTGGCCCGCTTGCCAGCCTGCATGGACGCCAGCGCGTTGGCCACGCCAAGCGTGTCGGCAGCCGTTGCCAGTGCGGAAAAGCCGGCGTCAGGAAAGGTCAGCAGGTCGATATTGGGCATGCCGCAGTATAGGCATGCGCAGCAATCTACATGGCGGGATTAACCCCAACTCTGGCGGGAATACCTCTTTCAGATCAGACCCGTCCGATTGAGGATGCAACGGTGGCTGCGCACAGACGCGGCCCATCACAAAACAAAGATCAGGAGACAACGCACGATGCAGCAATTCATGCAGGGATTCGCGCTGCGCGGCACGCTCGCCATGGCCGCGCTTGCAGCGCTGGCCGGCTGCGCAAGCACCGACAGTGGCTGGGCTACACCTTCGGACACCGGCCTCTCGGCCGACATCAGCCGCACCGCCTTCGGCATTCCGCACATCCGCGCCAACGACTACGCCAGCCTCGGCTACGGCATGGCCTACGCCTATGCGCAAGACAACGTCTGCCTGCTGGCCGACCAGGTCGTCACCGTCAATGGCGAGCGCTCGAAGACCTTTGGGCCGGAAGGCACCGTCACCGTATCGTTCAAGCCGATCCCGAACACGCAATCCGATGCCTTCTTCAAGGGCGCCTTTGACGAGGCCGGCCTGCGCGCGGGCTACGCGCAGATGTCGCCTGAAGCACGCGAACTGCTGCGCGGCTACATCGCCGGCTACAACCGCTATCTGAAGGACACGCCGGCGGCCAACCGCCCCGCTGCGTGCCGCAACGCCGCCTGGGTGCGCCCGCTCACGCTGGCGGACATGATGCTGATGGGCGAAGAGAAGGCCATCCAGGCCAGCGCAGGTGCCATGCTGCAGAGCATTGTCGCTGCGCAGCCGCCGGGCGGTGCGCCTGTCTCTGGCGTAGCGATCCCACCGCTCGCCATCGACACCGCCGCGCTCGATCGCGATCTGCAACTGCGCGACATGCCGATCGGCTCCAACGGCTGGGCCTTCGGCAAGAGTGCCACCGACAACGGCCACGGCGTACTGCTCGGCAACCCGCACTTCCCGTGGACGACCACCAACCGCTTCTACCAGGTCCACCTGACCGTGCCCGGCAAGCTGGACGTGATGGGCGCATCGATTGCCGCCTTCCCCGTCGTCAGCATCGGCTTCAACAAGGATGTGGCGTGGACGCACACGGTGTCCACCGGGCGCCGCTTCACGGTGTTCGAACTGAAGCTGGCCGAGGGCGACCCGACCACCTACCTGATCGACGGCACGCCGCACAAGATGACCACGCGCACCGTGGCCTTTGATGTGAAGCTGCCCGACGGCCGCATGGAGCGCCGCACGCACACCTTCTACGACACCGTATACGGCCCGGTCCTGTCGATGCCTGCCGGCGGCATGCCGTGGACCACGCAGAAGGCCTACACGCTGCGGGACGCCAACCGCAACAACACGCGCTCGATCGACACATGGCTGCACATTGGGCAAGCCAAGGACGTGGCGGGTATCCGCCAGGCGATCGGCAGCCTCGGCATCCCCTGGGTCAACACCATTGCCACCGACCGCAGCGGCCGCGCGCTGTTTGCCGATGTGTCGACCACGCCGGATGTGTCCGCCGAAACGCTCAAGCGCTGCGCCCCGTCGCCGCTGGCTGACAAGCTGTTCAAGGGCGTTGGCCTGGTGCTGCTCGACGGCTCACGCAGCACGTGCAACTGGCAGGTCGATCCGGCATCGCCCGTGCCAGGCCTGGTGGCGCCCGCACGCATGCCGGTGCTGGAACGCGACGACTACGTTGCCAACAGCAACGACAGTTCGTGGCTCACCAACCCGGCGCAGAAGCTGACCGGCTACTCCCCGGTGATGGGTTCGACCGACGTGCCGCAGCGCCTGCGCACCCGTATCGGCATCATCGAGATCGAGCGCCGCTTGAATGGCACCGATGGGTTGCCCGGCAACAAGGTCAATCTGCCGAACCTGCAGGCGATGATCTTCCGCGATGCCAACCTCGCCGGCCACCTTGTGCGCGACGATCTGCTGGCCGCGTGCAAGGCCGGTAGTGGCAACCTCGATGCTGATGTGCGTGACGGCTGTGCTGCCCTAGCGCAGTGGAACCTCACCAGCAACGTCGACGCCCGCGCCGCCCATCTGTTCCGCGAGTTCTGGATGCGCGCCAAGGACATCCCGCATGTCTACGCGGTCGACTTCAACCCGGCTGACCCGATCTACACGCCACGCAACCTGCGCATGAGCGACGTAACCGTGCGTACGGCCGTGTTCAAGGCGCTGAAGGATGCCGTGGGCGCGGTGCGCACCGCCGGCTTTGCGCTGGATGCCCCGCTGGGCACCGTGCAGGCAGCGCACGCGCCGGGCGGCGACATCGCCCTGCACGGTGGTGAGGAGTACGAAGGCGTGCTGAACAAGCTGCAAAGCACGCCGATCGGGCCGAAGGGGCTGCAGGTGTATTTCGGCACCAGCTACATCCAGACCGTCACGTTTGACGACCAGGGCCCGGTGGCCGATGCGCTGCTCACCTATGGCGAATCGAGCGATCCGGCCTCGCCGCGTGCGTTTGACCAGATGCGTGAGTTCTCGGCCAAACGCTGGAATCGGCTGCCGTTCTCGGAGGCGGCCATTGCTGCCGACCCGGCGCTGAAGGTGACGAAGCTGTCGCAGTAAATCCGCATCAATTCATCACCGCAAATGCAAACGCCCCGCTCGTGCCGTGCGGGGCGTTTTGCTTGAACAGCCAACCAGCCGATCAGTCGCGGAAGTTGTTGAAATCCAGCGGCGTGTCGCTCACGTCCTTGCGCAGCATGGCGATCACGCTTTGCAGGTCATCGCGCTTGGCGCCGGTCACGCGCACCGCATCGCCCTGGATGCTGGCCTGGACCTTGATCTTGCTGTCCTTGATCGTCTTGACGATCTTCTTGGCCAAGTCACCCGAGACACCCTTCTTGATCTTGACGACCTGCTTCATCTTGTCACCGCCGATCTTCTGCTTGTCCTGGTAGTCCAGAAAGCGCACGTCGACGTTGCGCTTGGCGAGCTTGTTCATCAGCACATCGTTGACCTGGCCGATCTTGAAATCGTCATCGGCAAACAGGGTCAACTCCTGCTCCTTGTGCTCGACGCGCGAGTCCGAGCCCTTGAAGTCGAATCGCGTCGAAATCTCTTTGTTGGCCTGTTCCACGGCGTTCTTCACTTCCACCATGTTGGCTTCGCATACCACGTCAAACGACGGCATCGTGTTCTCCTTGCAGACTTGAATTCGGGTTGCTGCGGCAGCTTCCTGCGGGTGCCGCGTGCGCCATGGCTTCTATAATCCGGGCTTTCCCAGCAGATTTGGCGCCATGGCGTTGCTCGACACGCATTATCCCCTAGGCCGGCACAACACGTTCCGTTTTGAGGCCACCGCGCGCTATGCCGCACACGTGCGCACGCCGGAGGACATCCCCGCCGCGCTGGCCGACCCGCGCGTGCAGGGCCTGCCGGTGCTGGTGCTGGGCGGGGGCAGCAACGTCGTACTCACACGTGATTTCGACGGCCTGGTACTGCTGATGGAGATTCCGGGCATCACCACCGGCCAGGCAACGATCGATGGCCGCGAAGTCCACACCGTCACTGCCGGCGGCGGCGAATCGTGGCACGGCCTGGTCGCGCACACCGTCGCCCATGGCTTGCCTGGGCTGGAAAACCTCGCGCTGATCCCGGGCACCGTCGGTGCGGCGCCCATCCAGAACATCGGCGCATACGGCGTCGAGATCAAAGACCGCTTCCATTCCCTGCGCGCCTACGACCGCCACGCCGGCGAGTTCGTCACACTAGACGCCGCCGACTGCGCCTTCGGCTACCGCGACAGCCTCTTCAAGCGCGCCGGCGCTGATCGCTACATCATCACCGAAGTCACCTTCGCCCTGCCCGTCGACTGGCAGCCCGACACGCACTACGCAGAACTCGCACGTGAACTGGCCGCGCAGAACATCGCCAATCCGACGGCGCAGAACATCTTCGACGCCGTGGTCGCCATCCGCCGCCGCAAGCTGCCCGACCCGGCCGAGATCGGCAACGCGGGCAGTTTCTTCAAGAACCCCATCGTCGATGCCGCCACGCGCGATGCGCTGGTGGAGCGTTTCCCGAATCTGGTGGGCTATGTGCAGCCGGACGGCACCTACAAGCTCGCCGCCGGCTGGCTGATTGACCAGTGCGGTTTCAAGGGCCGCCAGAGCGGCGCGGTGGGCGTGTACGAGAAGCAGGCGCTGGTGCTGGTGCACCGGGGCGGCGGCAGCGCCGTGCAATTGATGACGCTGGCGCGCGAGATTCAGGACACGGTCTACGCCCGCTTTGGTGTGCGCATCGAACCGGAACCCGTCGTCATCTGATCGCTTAGATTTCCTGGCCGCGCAGGTATTCCTTCTGGATGTCGACAGTGCCCTGTTTGCCCACATCGTCGAAATGCTTGCGTAGCCACGCCTTGCCTTCGTGCCGGCCGCGCTCCTTGAGCATGGTCAGGAAGCTCCAGTCCGTCACCAGCTTGGTCGATGACGACAGATCACCCAGCGGCTTGTCGGCGCGGATGGCGTGCAGGTAGATGTATTTCAGGCGGTCACGGTATTCGGGCTTGAGCCAGTCTTCGGCAATCAGCTTCTGCACGAACGCGATGGCGCGCATCTCGCGCAGCAACGAGGCGTTGAAGGTGATCTCGTTGAGCCGCTCCATCACTTCGTGCGGCTGGTCCGGCACCTCCTTGCGCACGATCGGATTCACGTGCACGAGCAGGATGTCCTGCGTCTTGGTCTCGTAGAAGAACGGAAACAGTACCGGGTTGCCCATGTAGCCGCCGTCCCAGTAGTGGTGGCGATGAATCTCGATGGCCGGGTACAGGTACGGCAGGCAGGCGGAGGCGAGGACGACCTCGGTATCGATCTCTGGCGTGTTGAAGACGCGCACGTTGCCCGTGTTGACGTCGGTGGCCGCCAGAAACAGTTTGGTGTCGGGGCAGGCACGCAAGCGTTCGAAATCGACATGGGTGGCAAGCAGGTCGCGCAGCGGGTTGTAGTGCGTGCCCTGGGCCGTGGCGCTGATCCAGCTGTCCCACATGCGCATCCAGTCGGCCACGGGCCAGCTATCGGGAAACAGCGGCTTGCCGGAGAACATCGTCTTGGCGTTCTCGCCCATCGCAGAGAGCGGCGAACCGGCCGTCGACACCGCCAGCCAGAACGCATGCAGCTTCTCGCGCGCCCGCTCAGGTCCTCCTTCGAGCAGGCCGTCGAGCATCACCACCGCATTCATCGAACCCGCGCTGGTGCCGGTAATGCCCTCGTACGACAGGCGCCCATCTTCGAGCAGCGCGTCCAGCACACCCCACGTGAACGCGCCGTGCGCACCACCGCCCTGGAGCGCGAGGTTGATGTGCTTGCCGTCCGGCTTTCCCATGCTTTTTCCTCCAGATTCAGGCGCCCCCGTGGCGCTGGCCGGATCATGCCCTAAAATGGCGGATTCGACCCTAGACCACCGCTTTTTGCGTTCCGCCTTTTTCACTCCATGACCACCGAAACCTTTGACGGCGTCCGCCTGACCACCAAGGCCAATGTGTACTTTGACGGAAAGTGCGTCAGCCACAGCTTTACCCTGCCCGACGGCACCAAGAAGTCCGTGGGCGTGGTGCTGCCGGCCACGCTGACCTTCGGCACGGCTGCGGCCGAGATCATGGAATGCGTGGGCGGTTCGTGCGAATACAAGCTCGACGGCACCGACGAATGGAAAACCTCCTCCGCCGGTGAAAGCTTCCACGTCCCGGCCAACTCGAAGTTCGACATCCGTGTGACCGACGCGTACCACTACATCTGCCACTACGCCTAAGCGCGAGCAGCGATCATCTGAAGAGAAAGAGTATGGAAACCATCCTGCAACACGTTCCCGTCGGCCAGAAGGTCGGCATTGCCTTCTCCGGCGGTCTGGACACCAGCGCAGCCCTGCGTTGGATGAAGAACAAGGGCGCCCTGCCCTATGCCTACACCGCCAACCTCGGCCAGCCCGACGAGGAAGACTACGATGCCATCCCGCGCAAGGCCATGGAGTACGGCGCAGAGAAGGCCCGCCTGATCGACTGCCGCCCGCAGCTGGCCAATGAAGGCATTGCCGCCATCCAGGCCGGCGCCTTCCACATCAGCACCGGCGGCATCACCTACTTCAACACCACGCCGCTGGGCCGCGCCGTGACCGGCACCATGCTGGTCGCCGCCATGAAGGAAGACGACGTCAACATCTGGGGCGACGGCTCGACCTTCAAGGGCAACGACATCGAGCGTTTCTACCGCTACGGCCTGCTGACCAACCCGGCGCTGAAGATCTACAAGCCGTGGCTGGACCAGACCTTCATCGATGAGCTGGGCGGCCGCGCTGAAATGTCCGCCTTCATGACGAAGGAAGGTTTCGGCTACAAGATGAGCGCCGAAAAGGCTTACTCGACCGACTCCAACATGCTCGGCGCCACGCACGAGGCCAAGGACCTGGAGCACCTGAACAGCGGCATCCGCATCGTCAACCCGATCATGGGCGTGGCGTTCTGGAAGCCGGAAGTCGAGGTGAAGGCCGAAGAAGTGTCGGTCACCTTCGACGAAGGCCGCCCGGTCGCCGTCAATGGCAAGGAAATCGCTGATCCGGTGGAGATGTTCCTGGAGCTCAATCGCATTGGTGGCCGCCACGGCCTGGGCATGAGCGACCAGATTGAAAACCGCATCATCGAAGCCAAGAGCCGCGGCATCTACGAAGCCCCGGGCATGGCGCTGCTGCACATCGCCTACGAGCGCCTGGTCACCGGTATCCACAACGAAGACACCATCGAGCAGTACCGCATCAACGGCCTGCGCCTGGGCCGTCTGCTGTACCAGGGCCGCTGGTTCGACCCGCAGGCCATCATGCTGCGCGAAACCGCTCAGCGCTGGGTGGCGCGCGCCGTGACCGGCACCGTCACGCTGGAACTGCGCCGCGGCAACGATTACTCGATCCTGAACACCGAGTCGGCCAACTTGACGTACGCGCCCGAGCGTCTGTCGATGGAAAAAGTGGAAGATGCACCGTTCAGCCCGGCGGACCGCATCGGCCAACTGACCATGCGCAACCTGGACCTGATGGACACGCGCGACAAGCTGGCCATCTACTCGAAGGCGGGCCTGTTGTCGCTGGGCACCAGCAACGCACTGCCCCAGTTGGACGGCGGCAAGAAGTAAGCCTGCTGCTTCAAAGCGAAAAGGCCGCTCCGACATCAATCGGAGCGGCCTTTTTCTATGGCTGCAGCTCTTGGGCTTAGTAACGGCCGCAGAGCAGGTATTCCATCAGCGCCTTCTGCACGTGCAGGCGGTTTTCCGCCTCGTCCCACACCACGCTCTGCTTGCCATCGATGACGGCGGCTTCGACTTCCTCGCCGCGGTGCGCGGGCAGGCAGTGCATGAACAGTGCATCGGGTTGCGCGCGCTGCATCATCGCCTCGGTGACCATCCAGTCGCCGAAGGCCTTCTTGCGCGCTTCGTTCTCAGCCTCGTAACCCATGCTGGTCCACACGTCCGTGGTCACCAAGTGGGCACCATCGCAAGCCTCGAGCGGGCTTTCGAACACGTGCACGAACGGGCGGCTGGAATCGGCCACCATGGCCGGATCGAGCTGGTAGCCCTTCGGTGCGGAGAAATGGAAGCGGAAGCCGAGAATCTCAGCTGCCTGAATCCACGTGTATGCCATGTTGTTGGCGTCGCCCACCCAGGTGACGGTCTTGCCCTTGATCGGGCCGCGTTGCTCGATGAAGGTGAAGATGTCGGCCAGCACCTGGCACGGGTGGTATTCGTTGGTCAGCCCGTTGATGACCGGCACGCGCGAATGCGCAGCAAAGCGCTCGATGATCTCCTGCCCGAAGGTGCGGATCATGATGATGTCGGTCATGCGGGAGATGACCTGCGCCGCGTCTTCGATCGGCTCACCGCGCCCCAGTTGGGAATCGCGCGTGTTGAGGAAGACCGCGTGGCCGCCGAGCTGGTGGATGCCGGCCTCGAACGACAGGCGCGTACGCGTGGAATTCTTCTCGAAGATCATGGCCAGCGTGCGATCGTGCAGCGGGTGCCACGTCTCGTAGTTCTTGAACTTGGCCTTGAGGATCTTGGAACGGTCCAGCAGGTACTCGTACTCTTCCAGCGAAAAGTCCTTGAACTGCAGGTAGTGCTTGATCGAGCTTGGTGGGTTCATAAAACAACGAAGGCAGCCCGCAGATGACGCACCGGAAAGATCCCGTGGCACGCCGCCCTAGCCGCCTTGTCTGGTGAAGATTCAACTCATCATACGGGATCGCCGCCAGTTTGGCGAGTTTCCGCCGGGCCGCTCGCGGTACCATAAAGGCGCGGGTGAAAGGCCGATGAAAGTCTTATATAAGATATAATACTGGCTGCCTCGGATGCCTCGATCGTCCGCAAACCGGCACGACAAGCCGGTTCGTCTGGTTCATGAATCGGCAACCGAGCAAGCGCATCATCCGCACCACAAGTGCACCCCGTTCGAACGTTGCGGCACCCGCGCGGTCGAAGCCGTTTGCAAATCTCCACAAGCCCCACGCAGTCCATGGCAGCCTACCCTCGCCAATTCTTTATCCAGGGCGTCACCCGTGACGGAAAGACCTTCCGCCCGAGCGACTGGGCCGATCGGCTGTGCGGCGTGATGGCGCAGTTCCGCCCCGCCGGTGATACTGGGGACCCCCGCCTGACCTACTCCCCTTTCGTGCGCCCCGTCATGTCGGGCGGTATCAAGAGCGTCTTCGTCGACGAGCGCCTGCGCGAGATCGAGCCCAAGGCGCTCGACTTTGTGCTGAACTTCGCGCACGACAACAACCTGCAGTTGGTCGAAGCCTGCATCCTGCCTGACGAGGGCACGCCGGTCTGACGCATCGCCGGCACCACTGCGTGCCGGGCGCTCTTTCTGGCGCACCAAAGCAAAAAGCCTGTCCGAAGACAGGCTTTTTTATTGCCGGTACTGCTGGCGCGCAACGCAACTGCCGTCACGCCATGCCGGCTAGGCCGGCATCACCCGAACTTAGGCGGCAGCCATTGCCTTGATGGCAGCGGACAGACGCGACTTGGCACGTGCAGCCTTGTTCTTGTGGACGATCTTCTTGTCAGCGATGCTGTCGATCGTGCTTTGAGCGGTCTTGAATGCAGCAGCTGCAGCTGCCTTGTCGCCACCAGCCACGGCCTTGCGGACGGTCTTGATAGCGGTGCGCAGACGCGAGCGCAGTGCCGAGTTGTGAGCGTTTTGAACGACGGCTTGGCGTGCGCGCTTGCGTGCTTGTGCGGTGTTTGCCATGGAAAATTCCCTGAAGAAACGGTAGCAAGCGCCCCGGGAGACACGGAAGGCCGAAGCGCGCAAATTGGTGAAAGACGGCAATTATACGCAGACTTCCCCGTCCAATGCAAACCGTGTTGTGAAATCGCCCGAATGACGGCAGATTGCGGCTTTTGCGGCACTTTTGAGCGCATGACGAGGCGGTCCCTATAATACGGCCGCAATTGCGCCCTTCCGTCACGTCAGGCGCGAACCCCGCATGGCGCAGCCGGTCAGACCGCCATCGCCGTGTTTGCCTCCCGGACGGCGCCCAACCACGCATTCATCTTGAATCTCCTCAAAACCCTCGCCACGATCAGCGGCCTGACGATGCTCTCGCGCATCACCGGGCTCATCCGCGAAACGCTGATCGCCCGTGCCTTTGGCGCCTCGGTCTACACCGACGCCTTCAACGTCGCCTTCCGCATCCCCAACCTGCTGCGCCGGCTTTCTGCTGAAGGCGCGTTCTCGCAGGCCTTCGTGCCGATCCTGGGCGAGTTCAAGAACCGCCAAGGCGAGCACGAGACGCGCGCGCTGGTCGACTCCGTGGCGACGGTGATGACCTGGTTCCTGGTGATCATCTCGGCGCTGGGCGTGATCGGCGCGCCGTTGATCGTCACCGCCGTCGCAACAGGCTTCAAGGAACACGAGAGCCAGGCCTATATCTCTGCGATCTTCATGACGCGGGTGATGTTTCCGTACATCGGCCTGGTGTCGCTGGTGGCGCTGGCCTCGGGCATCCTGAATACGTGGCGGCAGTTTGCCGTGCCCGCCTTCACACCGGTCCTGCTGAACCTGTCGTTCATCGTGGCGGCGGTGTTCGTGGCGCCATTTCTTGAGACGCCCATCTATGCGCAGGCCTATGCGGTGATGGTGGGCGGCATCCTGCAGTTGGCGATCCAGGTTCCGTCGTTGCGCAAAGTGGGGATGTTGCCGCGCGTGTCGTTCAACGTGCGGGCGGCGTGGCACCACCCGGGCGTGCGGCGTGTGCTCAAGCAGATGCTGCCGGCCACGCTGTCGGTGTCGGTGGCGCAGATCAGCCTCATCATCAATACGAACATCGCCTCGCGCCTGCCGGCGGGCAGCGTGTCGTGGCTGAACTATGCCGACCGGCTGATGGAATTTCCGACCGCGCTGCTGGGCGTGGCGCTGGGGACGATCCTGCTGCCGAGCCTGTCGAAGGCCAGCGCAGAAGATCACCGCGAAGAGTATTCCTCCCTGCTCGACTGGGGCCTGCGGCTGACGGTGCTGCTGGCACTGCCATCGGCGGTGGGGCTATTCGTCTTCGGGGCGCCGCTCACGGCCACGCTGTTCCACTACGGCAAATTCACGGGCATGGACGTCGAGATGACGCGCCAGGCGCTGACGTCGTACGGCGTGGGGTTGGTCGGCCTGATCGTCATCAAGATCCTGGCGCCGGGTTTCTATGCGCGGCAGGACATCCGCACGCCGGTGAAGATCGCGCTGGTGGTGCTGGTGGTGACGCAGCTCTCCAACTATGTCTTTGTGCCGGTGTTCGGCCACGCCGGGCTGGCGCTGTCCATCAGCTTTGGTGCGACCATCAATGCGGCGCTGCTGTTCTTCGGGCTGCGCCGCCGCGGCTACTACCACCCGCTGCCGGGTTGGGGGCTGTTCCTGGCGCAGGTGACGTCGGCCGTGCTGCTGTTGGCCGGCCTGCTGCTCTGGCTTGCGCACAATTTTGATTGGGTGGGATTGGGCAGCAAGCCGCTCGTGCGCATCGCCTTGCTGGGGGCAAGCTTGGTCCTGTGCGCGGTGGTGTATTTCGGTACACTGTGGCTAACCGGTTTGAAGTTCTCCACGTTCAGAAAGAAGGCGATCTGATGACCACCAAAGTCCTCGATTATTTTTCGGCCCTGGTCGCGGACGACGACAGCATTCCCCTCACCGAAACCGCCCTGTCCATCGCACAGGACGCGTATCCGGATCTGGACCTGCAGGCGGAGCTGGCAGCCATCGACGTGCTGGTCGCGCGGATCAAGAACCGCGTAGCCGACGGCACGCCGGCCATCCAGCGCCTGCGCCTGCTCAACCAGTTCTTCTATCGCGAGCTGGGCTTCGGGCCCAACGCCAACGATTACTACGACCCCGAGAACTCGTACCTGAACGCTGTGCTGCAAAGCCGGCGCGGCATCCCGATCTCATTGGCGGTGCTGCTCATGGAGATCGGCCAGCAGATCGGTCTGCCGCTCAAGGGCGTGTCCTTTCCGAACCACTTTCTGGTGCGCATGAGCATTCCTGCGGGCGAGGTCGTGCTCGATCCACTGACGGGGCAAACGCTGTCGAAGGAAGAATTGCAGGACATGCTCGACCCGTACCTGGAAAAGGAAGGCATCGAAGACCCGAACTCGGTGCCGCTCGGGGTGTTCCTGCAGGTGGCCACACACCGCGAGATCATCGCGCGCCTGCTGCGCAACCTGAAGGCGATCTATCTGCAGGAATCGCGCTGGCAGCGGCTACTGGCAGTGCAGCAGCGGCTGGTGATTCTGCTGCCCGACTCCATCGAGGAGGTGCGCGACCGGGGGCTGGCCTACGCCAACCTGGAATGCTTCCGGCCCGCACTGGAAGACCTGGAAGCCTACGTGGACGCCCGGCCCGACGCGGCCGATACGGCCAAGCTCAAGGAGCGCATGCCAACGCTGCGCGCCATGAGCAAGAACCTGAACTGACGCTTATTTCTGTGCCACAGCGCCGCGACGGCGCTTGAGCAGCTTCCATACGCCGCCGAGTGCCAGCGGCACAATCGCCGCGCCCAGGCCGATCAGCACGATCGTGTTCAGGTGCTCGCGGACGATGGGCACGTTGCCGAACAGGTCACCCGCCAGCACCAGCAGACCGACCCACAGCACGGCGCCGATCATGTTGAAGAGCTGGAACTTGGCAAACGTCATCTTCGACACACCAGCCACGAACGGCGCGAACGTACGCACCACCGGAATGAAGCGCGCCATCACCAGCGTCTTGCCGCCGTGGCGCTCGTAGAAACCGTGCGTCTTCATCAGCGCTTCGTGATCGAGGAAGCGGATGTGACCGTCAAATACCTTGGGGCCGATCCACGAGCCGACGAAGTAGTTGACGGTATTGCCTGTCGTGGCGGCAATCACCAGCAGCACGATCAGCAGCCAGGTATCCATCTGGCCGGTCGCGCACATGGCGCCGGCAATAAAGAGCAGCGTATCGCCGGGCAGGAAGGGCAGCACCACGAGGCCGGTTTCGGCAAACACAATCGCGAACAGCAGCACATACACCCACGCGCCGTACTGCTGAATCAGCAGGCCCAGCGATTTGTCGACATGCAGCACGATGTCGACCAGTTGCATCACGATATCCAAACCATCCCCCTAAGCGAGCGGGGAATGATACCGGATGCGACTTAGATTTCCCCTAGCCCTTGGTGGGGGCATCGCAGGCCTGCGTCGGCGCGCCACACAGGGTGTGACATTTATAATGCGCCGATGAATTCCGCCTCCGAATCCACCACCCCTGCCCGCCGTCCCATCCGCCCGCTTCCCGACCAGCTGATCAGCCAGATCGCGGCCGGCGAGGTGGTCGAACGGCCAGCCTCCGTGGTCAAGGAACTGCTGGAGAACGCGCTGGACGCCGGCGCCACGCAACTGCAGATCAAACTGGAGGAAGGCGGCGTGCGACGCATCGCCATCACCGACAACGGCGGTGGTATTCCCGCGGACGAACTGCCTGTTGCGCTGATGCGGCATGCGACCAGCAAGATCGGCTCGCTGGAAGAGCTGGAATCGGTGGCGACGCTGGGGTTTCGAGGCGAGGCGCTGGCCTCGATTGCCTCGGTGGCGGAGTTGACGCTCACCTCGCGCACCGCCAATGACGCGCACGCCACGCAAATCGTTGCGCAAACGGGGCGCGCGCAGCCGGCGTCGGGCGGCGTCGGCACCACGGTCGATGTGCAACATCTGTACTTCAACACGCCGGCGCGCCGCAAATTCCTGAAGACCGAGCAAACTGAGCTGGGTCATTGCATGGAAGTGATCCGCCGCACCGCGCTCGCACGGCCCGATGTGGCCATCTCCGTGCATCACAACGGCAAGCCGTTGGAGCACTGGAACGCCACGCAGGCCGATTCGCGCACCGCCGCCGTGCTCGGTACAGACTTCGCCCGTGCTCGCCTGCCGTTCGAAGAGCAAGCCGGCGAGCTACGCATCTTCGGCTTTGCCGGCCTGCCGACCGCCTCGCGCGGCCGGGCCGATCACCAGTTCTTCTACGTCAACGGCCGCTTCGTGCGCGACCGCCTGCTCACGCACGCCGTGCGCAGCGCCTACGAAGACGTGCTGCATGGCGACCGCTTCCCCGCCTACGTGCTGTGTCTGGAACTGCCGCCCGAAGCGGTGGACGTGAACGTGCATCCGTCCAAGATCGAGGTGCGCTTTCGCGACAGCCGCGCCGTGCACCAGTTCGTCTACCACGCGATCCAGCGTGCGCTGTCGCGTCACGCCGGCGAACAGGGCGACAGCCTGCGCACCGACATCGCCGATGCACCGGGCGTTGCGGCCACGCCCTCGCCCGCCGACAACACGACGCGCTGGATCAACCAGATGGCCGCGCGGCAGACCTCGCTCGGCATTGCGCAACCGCGTGCGGAATACCTGTCGATGATGCGCGGTGACAACACGCCGATGCCTGCCTCGCGCCCAGCGTGGATGGCTGACGTGCCGAGCGCCGCAACGTTGTTCGACGGCGGCACCGCGACTGCCGAAGCACCGCCTGCCGTCACAGAACCTGCAGCCGTGCCGCAAACCGATGACGACGACGCCTACCCGCTCGGCTTCGCGGTCGCCCAACTGCATGGCATCTACGTGCTGGCGCAAAACACGCGCGGCATGGTGCTGGTCGACATGCATGCCGCGCACGAGCGCATCCTGTACGAACAGCTCAAGACTGCTCTGGAAGCCAAGCGCGTCGAAGTGCAGCCGCTGCTGATTCCGGTCACGTTTGCCGCGAGCCCAGTGGAGATCGGCACCGCAGAGGAGTTCCGCGACACGCTCACGCTGCTGGGCTTCGATATCTCCGCCGTGTCGCCCACGACGCTGGCGGTGCGATCGGTTCCGACACTGCTGCAGAAGGCCGACGCGCAAGCCCTCGCCCGTGACGTATTGCGCGATCTGCAGGCCTACGGTGGCTCGCGCGTGCTGGCCGAACGCCAGAACGAACTGCTGGCCACGCTGGCCTGTCACTCCGCCGTGCGTGCCAACCGCCGCCTGAATCTGGACGAGATGAACGCGCTCTTGCGCCAGATGGAAGCTACCGAACGCGCCGACCAATGCAACCACGGTCGCCCGACGTGGATCCAGCTCACCGTGGCTGACCTGGACCGCCTGTTCCTGCGCGGCCAGTGAGTTTGTGATGACCGTGTCCTCTGCAAACGCACCGCGTGCCGTCTGCCTGCTCGGGCCCACCGCATCCGGCAAGACCGCTGCCGCGCTCAAGCTCGCTGAACGCTGGCCCGTCGAAATCATCAGCATGGATTCCGCGCTGGTGTATCGCGGCATGGACATCGGCACCGCCAAACCCAGCGCTGAAGAACAGGCCGTCGCGCCGCATCATCTGATCGACATCATCGATCCGCTCGACGCGTATTCCGCCGCGCAGTTCGCCACCGATGCCAACGCGCTGATCGACGCCATCCGCGCACGCGGCAAGCTGCCGCTGATCGTTGGCGGCACGATGCTGTACTACAAGGCGCTCACGCAGGGGCTGTCCGATTTGCCCGGCGCTGATCCGGCCATCCGCGCGGAGATCGACGCCGAAGCCGCTCGCGACGGCTGGCCCGCGCTGCACGCCAAGCTCGCGCTGGTCGATCCGATTACGGCCGCGCGATTGCATACGACGGATGCGCAACGCATTCAGCGGGCGCTGGAGCTGTATCGGCTGACGGGGCAACCGATGTCGGCCTTGCTCGCACGCGAGGTCGGCGCAAACGCCTTCCAGCAACACGACGCTGCCGCGCCCTATCTGACGATTGCGCTGGAGCCGTCGGATCGCCTTGTGCTGCATGCCCGCATCGCCCAACGCTTTGATGCCATGCTCGCCGGCGGCCTGCTCGACGAAGTGGAAGCATTGCGCCGTCGTGGCGATCTTTCGCCCACGTTGCCGTCCATCCGCTGCGTGGGCTATCGCCAGGCGTGGGCCTACCTCGACGGCGAGATCGACAAGACCGCGCTGCGCGAACAAGGCATCGCTGCCACGCGCCAGCTCTGCAAGCGCCAGATCACCTGGCTGCGCAGCACGCCGGAGCGGCACGTGGTCGATTGCCTCGCCCCCGATTACGTCGACCAGGTCGCGCGCCTGGTCCAAACCTCACTGGAATCGCCATCACCACAATGACCACCGCTGACACCGCTACCACCTTTACGCTGCGCCCTGCCACACCGGATGATTGCGCGGCGCTCGTTCGCCTGATCACCGCACTGGCCGAGTACGAAAAGCTCACGCACCTCGTGCAGACCACGCCCGAGGCGCTCGCCACCATGCTGTTCGGCCCGCGCCCGTATTGCGAGGCGGTACTGGCAGAAGTCGAAGGCCAGGCCGTCGGCTTTGCGCTGTTCTTCCACAATTTCTCGACCTTCCTGTGCAAGCCGGGCCTGTACCTGGAAGACCTGTTCGTGGAGCCGGCGCACCGCGGCCTGGGCATCGGCCGTGCATTGCTGGTGCACCTTGCGCGCCTGGCGCAGGAGCGTGACTGCGGCCGCTTTGAATGGAGCGTGCTCGACTGGAACACACCGTCGATCGCCTTCTATGAAGCCATGGGCGCCGACGTGCTGCCCGAGTGGCGCATCTGCCGCGCGACCGGTGATGCGCTCGACAAAATGGCCGCCATCCCCATGCCCGCTGCACTGGCCGCGTAAGCCGCAACACGCCCGAATTTGACCGCAAGCCCCGGAGTGTCGCGTGCGCGCCGGGCGCCTAACCTTCGCTGCATCAAACACCACGTTGATGGAGCGAACCATGAACACCCCCACCCCCCTCCGCTACGCCATTGGTGCCGGCACGCTCGGGCATGTGCTGGTCGCAGCCAATGCGCGCGGTATCTGCGCGTTGCTGCTCGGCGATCAGCCTGATGCGCTGCGCGCCGAACTCGCCATGGCATTTCCCAATGCAGCGTTGACGCGTGACGACACCGCGCTCGCATCGCAACTGGCGCAAGCCATCGCCTTGGCCGATGCACCATCCGGCTGCTTTGACGGCGCGCTCGACATCGGCGGCACCCCCTTCCAACAAGAGGTCTGGCAAGCACTGCGCGACATCCCACCAGGCACCACCGCCACCTACACTGAGATTGCCCGGCGTATCGGCCGCCCCAAAGCCGTGCGCGCTGTCGCCACAGCCTGCGCCGCCAACCTGCTGGCCATCGTCATCCCGTGCCACCGCGTCGTGCGCGCCGATGGTGGATTGGCGGGCTATCGCTGGGGCATCGCGCGCAAACGCGCATTGCTCTCCATGGAGCTCGGCGCATGACGCGCACACAGCTTGACCTCATCGATTGGCATACCGTTGAAGACGCGCTCAACGACATCGGCAGCGCCGTGCTGCCCGGCCTGCTCGCGCACGACGCTTGCGACACGCTGGCCGCCCTTTACCCGCGCGATAACCTCTACCGCTCGCGCGTGGTGATGGCACGCCACGGCTTCGGGCGCGGCGAATACAAGTACTTCGCTTATCCGCTACCCGATGTCATCGCGCAGTTGCGCGGCGCGCTGTATCCGCAACTTGCGCCCATCGCCAACCGCTGGAACCAAGCCATGGGCATCGACGTACGTTACCCCGCTGCGCATGCCGACTTCCTGCGCCGCTGCCACGAGGCGGGGCAATTACGCCCCACGCCACTGATCCTGCAATACGGCCCCGGCGACTACAACTGCCTGCATCAAGACCTCTACGGCGAGCACGTCTTCCCGCTGCAGGTGGCGATCCTGCTGTCCGAGCCCGGCGTCGATTTCTCCGGCGGCGAATTCGTCATGACCGAGCAGCGCCCGCGCATGCAGTCGCGCCCCGAAGTCGTACCCCTGCGCAAAGGCGACGCAGTGGTCTTTGCCGTGCACCACCGGCCCGTACAGGGCACGCGCGGTGCGTATCGCGTCAACATGCGCCATGGCGTGAGCCGCCTGCATTCTGGACAGCGGCATACTGTGGGCATCATCTTCCACGATGCCCTGTGAGACCGAACGCATGACAACCGGCGATCTCTTTGCCGACCAGCAACCCGTTGATGACGCGCGCATCGTGCTCGGGCCGGCCTCGTACGTGCTGCGCGGCTTCGCACTGGCCGACGCGCCCGCACTGCTGGCCGCCGTGGAGGCCATCGCGCAACGCGCACCGTTCCGCCACATGGTCACGCCGGGCGGCTTTGAGATGTCGGTCGCGCTCACCAACAGCGGCTCGCTGGGCTGGACGTCCGATCGTCGCGGCTACCGCTATGCCGCGCAGGATCCGCTGAGCAACCAGCCGTGGCCCCCATTGCCCGACGTGTTTCTGCGCCTCGCGCGCGATGCCGCTGCCGAAGCCGGCTTCCCCGGCTTCACACCCGACGCCTGCCTCATCAACCGCTACGTGCCCGGCACGCGGCTGTCGCTCCATCAGGACCGCGATGAGCAGGACTACGGCGCGCCCATCGTCTCGGTGTCGCTCGGTATGCCCGCGATCTTCCTGTTCGGCGGGCACAAACGCGCGGACAAGACGCAGCGCGTACCGCTCTTTCATGGTGATGTCGTCGTCTGGGGCGGCCCTGACCGCCTGCGCTATCACGGCGTTGCACCGCTCAAGGAGCATGCGCATCCGCTGCTGGGCGCGCAGCGCATCAACCTGACCTTCCGCAAAGCGGGCTGACCGCATTGACCACCCCATGACCATCGCCGCCGATCTGTCTGACGACGCTTACACGCGTGCCGCAGATTTCCTCGCTTCACTTGACGACGACTGGGCGCGCCACATCGCAGCCATTGGCCCATGCCGCCACGCTGCCAAACCCGCACGCGAACCGTACGAGGCGCTCGTACGGGCCATCGCGTATCAGCAACTGCACGCAAAAGCCGGCGACGCCATCCTCGGTCGATTCCTGGCGCTGTACCCCGGCGTGGGCTTTCCATCGCCCACGCAGGTACTTGCCACCGACGAGGCGGCACAACGCAGCTGCGGTTTCTCGGCCACCAAACTGGCGACGATTCGCGGCATTGCACAAGCCACACTCGACGGCGTGGTGCCCACGCGCGATGCGGCGCTCGCCATGCCAGACGAAACGCTCATCGACCGGCTCGTCACCCTGCGCGGCGTCGGCCGCTGGACGGTCGAGATGCTGCTGATCTACACGCTGGAGCGCTCCGACATCCTGCCCGCTGATGACTTTGGCGTACGCGACGGTTACCGCCGCCTGAAACGCTTGGAAACCACGCCCACGCGCAAGCAGATGGCAGACATCGGCCGGGCGTGGAGCCCCTACCGCACAATCGCCGCGTGGTACCTCTGGCGGATGCCGACCAAGTGACACATCCGCCGCACTGAATTTGACCGCAAGACGCGGAGTGTCCCTGCCGGGGCACGCGCCTACAGTACAGGCACTGATCTCAGGAACCTGACGCCATGTCCAACCTGCCGCTCTCCGTCGAAGACGACCCGCGCTGGGCCCGTGTGCTCGCGCGTGATCCCTCGGCCGATGGCACGTTCGTCTATGCCGTGAAGACCACGGGCGTGTATTGCCAGCCGAGCAGCCCATCGCGCCTGCCGCGCCCCGAAAACGTGGCGTTCTTCGACACCGCCGCTGACGCCGAGGCCGCCGGCTACCGCCCGAGCCGCCGCGCCAGTCCGGACCAGACCACCGCACGCGCGCAGCAGGCCGCGCTGGTAGCGGCTGCATGCCGCCGTATCGAAGCTGCCGATACACCGCCCTCGCTTGACGTGCTGGCGCAGGACGCCGGCCTGAGCACGTATCACTTCCACCGTCTGTTCAAGAGCGTGACGGGCCTCACCCCCAAGGCCTATGCAGATGCCCACCGGGCACGCAAGCTGCGCGCACAGTTGGGGCGCGGCAGCTCCGTCACCGAAGCCATCTACGACGCCGGCTTCAACGCCAGCAGCCGCTTCTACGAGGCCTCCGACCACGTGCTCGGCATGACCGCCAGCCGCTACCGCGCGGGCGGCGCGCAGACCACGATCCGCTTTGCCGTGGGCGAATGCTCGCTCGGTTCGATCCTGGTGGCGCAGAGCGACCGGGGCATCTGCGCGATCCTGATGGGCGATGACCCGGATGCCCTCGTGCGCGATCTGCAGGACACCTTCCCCAAAGCCGAGTTGATTGGTGGCGACGCGGGTTTTGAGGATTTGGTCGCCAAGGTCGTGGGCTTGATTGAAGTGCCCTCCCTCGGGCTGGATCTGCCGTTGGATGTGCGCGGCACAGCCTTCCAGGAGCGGGTGTGGCAGGCGTTGCGCGAAGTGCCGCCCGGCAGCACGACCAGCTACGCGGAGATTGCGGAGCGCATTGGCTCTCCCAAAGCGGTGCGCGCGGTGGCGCAGGCGTGCGCGGCCAACCATATCGCCGTGGCCATTCCATGCCATCGCGTGATCCGGCGCGACGGCAATACCTCCGGCTATCGCTGGGGTGTGGAGCGCAAGCGCGCGCTGCTGGAGCGCGAAGCGCATGCCGAAGCCCTGCCCGTGGCGTGAACACCTGGACGCTGCTGGGCGCCAACGGCCAGCCCTATGAGAGCGCCATGCCCGGCACGCTGGGCGGGCATCGGCGCGCGTGCATCTATGGCCGGCTCGATTGCCGTGCGGCACGGCAAGCCATCGCGCGCGGCGGCTATGTCCGGCACCGGGTGTTCTTCCTGAACGAAGCCGATGCGCGCGCCGCTGGCTATCGCCCTTGCGCAGTCTGCATGCCACAGGCGTACGCAGCGTGGAAAAGATCCATGCATTCCGGGTAAAGTCGCGGTCTTATCTCCGAACCCACGCGCCGCGCGCCATGATCAAACCCCTGTTTCTTGCCGTGCTCGCCGCCGTTGCGCTGGCGGGCTGCGGCCGTTCCGACGATGCACAGAAGTCCGCTGCGCCGGCACCCGCCCCGGCCTCTGCTCCCGTCGCAGCACCCGCGAGCGCGCCTGCAACCAGCACCCCCGAGCTCAGTGAAGCCGAGCAAGCCAAGGCCGCAGACATCGCCCGCGCCGCGATTGAGAAATACAAGCTGACCAGCCTGTCGCCCGAATGCCTGTCGTTCATGGCCGGACTGGAAGACGACACGCACTACAACGTCGAAGTGCTGGAAAACCACACGCCGGCTTGCGGTGGCGATCCGAACACCGCGCCGCACGTGGTCACCCTGCTGATCGACAAGAACACCGGCGCGCTGCAGAAAGACGACCCGGCAAACGGCGATTACGTGCCGCTCAAGTAAGCACCCTTAGCGCGACGCGCATAAAAAAACCGCCGAACTTGTCGGCGGTTTTTTGTTGGGCGCGAACTTCGCGTCGGCGCATCAGACCACGATCGTCTGCGCTTCGCCCGCCTGGCGGGCGCGGATTTCACCGATCTGGTAGACCGTCTCGCCCGCGTCCTTCAGGTGGGCGATGGCGGCCGGTGCATCCGCCGCCGACACGATCACGACCATGCCGATGCCGCAGTTGAACACGCGGTGCATTTCGTCGTCGGCCACATTGCCGGCCTTCTGCAGCCACTGGAACAGCGGCGGCAGCGTCCAGGCGCTCTTGTGCAGCACGGCGGTCAGGTTGTCTTGCAGCACGCGCGGCACGTTTTCGGTCAGGCCACCACCGGTGATATGGGCCATGCCCTTGACGGTCAGCTTCTCGATTAGCGACAGCAGCGGCTTCACGTAGATGCGCGTCGGCGCCATGATGGCGTCCTGCAGACGCTGGCCGTGGAAGTCGGCATTCAGATCGGGGCGCGACACTTCGATGATCTTGCGCACCAGCGAGTAGCCGTTCGAATGTGCGCCCGACGAGGCCAGGCCCAGCACCACGTCGCCCTCGGCAATGGTGGTGCCGTCAATGATCTTGCGCTTTTCGACCGCGCCGACGGCAAAGCCGGCCAGGTCGTATTCGCCGTCCGGGTACATGCTCGGCATTTCAGCGGTTTCGCCGCCGATCAGCGCGCAGCCGGCCAGTTCGCAACCCTGGGCGATACCTTTGACCACGGTGGCAGCCGTGTCGACGTCGAGCTTGCCGCAGGCGAAATAATCCAGGAAAAACAGCGGCTCGGCGCCCTGCACCAGGATGTCGTTCACGCTCATGGCCACCAGATCCTGGCCGACCGTGTCGTGGCGGTTCAGTGCAAACGCCAGCTTGAGCTTGGTGCCCACACCGTCGGTGCCGGACACCAGCACCGGCTCCTGGTACTTCTTGGACAGCTCGAACAGCGCGCCGAAGCCGCCGATGCCGCCCAGCACGCCTTCGCGCATCGTGCGCTTGGCAAACGGCTTGATGCGGTCAACCAGGGCGTCACCCGCCTCAATGTCGACGCCTGCGTCACGGTAAGACAGGCCTGCGGATGGGGTTTCGGAAGCGCTCATACTGACGTCTGAATAGAAAAGAACCGGTGAGGAAGGCAGGACGGCGGCGGGAAGTCACAAAAATCGGACCCGCCGGTCCAGTAAAATCACGATTTTACCGGATGCGGCCCTCCCGATGGCCGCTTTTCGGCTCCGCCCACCCACTTCAAGAACCGTCGTCGCCCATGAACGACCCGTTGCTGTCGCAGGAGACCAAGCGCACGCTCGCCTGGATTGCCGTGGCGATCGTCTTTTTTGCGCTGCTCAAGCTGCTGGCGCCGACCCTTACGCCGTTCCTGTTCGCGTTCATCCTGTCGTACATCCTGCATCCCGGCGTGGAGTGGCTGCAGCGTCACCGTGTGCCGCGCGCGCTGGGCGTGTTCCTGATGATCCTGCTGCTGACGGTGATTGGCGTGGCGCTTACGCTGCTGGTGCTGGCCGTGCTGCAGAAAGAGATTCCGGCCATCCGCGAACAGCTGCCTGGCATGCTGGCCAAGCTCAATGCGGCGGTCTCGCCCAAGCTGGCGGAGATGGGCGTGCCGGTTCGGCTCGACTTTCCCGGCCTGCGCAAACTGCTGACGGAGCAGCTCGCCTCCGGCCCGGAAGACGTGATGTCCACGGCGCTGAACACCCTGCGCGTGTCTGGCTCGGCAGCGCTGCAGGTGCTGGCCACGGCCTTTCTCGTGCCGATCGTGATGTTCTACCTGCTGATGGACTGGAACATGCTGATGCGCCGGATCGAGACGGCCGTGCCGCGGCGGTGGCTGGCCAAGACGCGCGAACTGGCCAGCGAGACCGACGGCCTGCTCTCCCAATACCTGCGCGGGCAGATCATCGTGATGCTGGTGCTGGCGGTGTACTACTCGTCGGGCCTGGCGCTGGCGGGCTTTGATGTAGCGCTGCCGGTGGGCATCTTCACGGGCCTGGCGGTGTTCATCCCCTACATCGGTTTCGGCATCGGCCTGACGCTGGCCGTCCTTGCTGCGCTGTTGCAGTTCGGCAACCTGTACGGTTTGCTGGCGGTGGCAGTGGTCTACGGCATCGGTCAGATGCTCGAAGGCTTCTATCTGACGCCGCGCCTGGTGGGCGAGCGCATTGGCCTGCACCCGCTGGCCGTCATCCTCGCCTTGCTGGCTTTTGGCCAATTGTTCGGATTTTTCGGTATCCTGCTGGCCCTGCCGATCAGTGCTGTGCTACTGGTCGGTCTGCGGCAGATTCGGCAGCTTTACCTGAACAGCAGGCTCTACCGCGAATAACTTACCGGCTGCATTACCGCCGCCTGATACCGCCACCCTAGCCTCATGGCCCAACCAGAACAGCTACCGCTCGAACTCGGCGCGCCCCCCGCTCCGACCTTCGACAACTTCGTCGCCGCTGGCAACGAAGAGGCGTTGCTGCGCCTGCGCGCCCTGGTTCCGCAGGTGGTGGACGGCACCGCCACCGACCGCCTCGTGTACCTGTGGGGCGAAGAAGGCAGCGGGCGCAGCCACCTGTTGCAGGCCATCTGCGCCCAGGCCGAGGCCGGCGGCTACGAAGTCCGCACGCTGGAGCCCGATGCGCCGGCCGAAGCCTATGACTTTGACCCGAAAGTCACGGTCTGGACCATCGACGACGCCGAGCACCTGGACGAATGGGCGCAAATTGCCGTGTTCAACCTCGTCAATGAAGTGCGCGCGCACCCGCATGCCGCCATCGCCATCGCTGGGGCCGCTGCCCCGATGTCGATGCCGCTGCGTGAAGACCTGCGCACTCGCCTGGGCTGGGGCCTGGTCTACTGGCTGCGCCCGTTGTCCGATGCCGACAAGGTGGAAGCCTTGCGCCACGCCGCCCGCGAGCGCGGCATGCAGCTCTCGGCCGACGTTCCGCAGTGGCTTGTGACGCATTCCTACCGCGACATGCCGAGCCTGATGGCCCTGCTGGACGCCCTCGACACCTATTCGCTCGCCCGCAAGCGCGCCGTCACCCTGCCGCTTGTGCGCGACATGCTCGCGCTGATGAAGTGAATGCCGGCTTGATTCCGGGGCAGATGCGGTTGGTTACGTAACCTTCGGGTAAAATCGCCGCCCATGAATCTGGCCCTCTTCGACCTCGATCACACCCTCATCCCCACCGACAGCGACCACGAGTGGGGACGTTTCCTCATCCGTCGCGGCGTGGTGGACGCGTCCGAATACCAGCGCAAGAACGACCAGTTCTATGCCGACTACAAAGCCGGCACGCTGGATATCCAAGCCTTCCTGCGCTTTGCCCTGGCACCGCTCGCTGCGCACTCGCGCGACACGCTGGCCCAGTGGCATGCGGAATTCATGCACGAGGTGATCCGCCCGAAGATCACCCCGCAGGCCCAGGCGCTGGTCTACAAGCATCTGGACGCCGGTGACCTCTGCTGCGTGGTCACGGCCACCAACAGCTTCGTCACCCGTCCGATCGCCCAGGCGTTCGGTATCGAACACCTGATCGCCACCGAACCCGCCACCGCTGACGGCGCACCCGACAGCGCCTTCACCGGCGAGGTAGCCGGCACGCCGAGCTTTCGCGAGGGCAAGGTCGCCCGCGTGCATGACTGGCTGGCCAACATGGGCCGCGGCTGGAAGGACTTCGAGCACAGCACGTTCTACAGCGATTCCGCCAACGACGTGCCGCTGCTGGAAGAGGTGACCGACCCCGTGGCCACCAACCCGGACGACACGCTGCGCAACCTCGCAGCCTCGCGCAATTGGCGCATCATGGATCTCTTCTAAGCTGAGCGCGGCGTGATCAAGAAACTCATCAATCGCCTGCTAGGCAAGACCGCAGCAGAACCCGCTTCGGCCACTACGGCCGGCGAGCCGGGAACGCCACCCGCCAAGAAAGCCCGCGCCCCCAAGGCGCCCAAAGCGGCCAAGGCGCGCGGCAAATCCACCGGTGGCGTACCACGTCAGGCACGTGTGTGGAACGTGGAAGAGCACGGCATCGACCCGAAGCTGCTCTCGCGCAACGCGGTCAAGGTCACCTCCACGCTGCAGGAAGCGGGCTATGACGCCTTCATCGTGGGTGGCGCAGTGCGCGATCTGCTGCTGGGCATCAAGCCGAAAGACTTCGACGTGGCCACTAACGCCACGCCCGATCAGGTGCAGGCGCTGTTCCGCCGCTCGCGCATCATCGGCCGGCGCTTCCAGATCGTGCACGTCACGTTCTACGGCGGGCGCGATCAGGAAATCATTGAAGTCTCGACTTTCCGCGCGCTGGTGGATGCCGTGGAAAGCGAGCAGGTCCCGGCCGGCAAGCGCGTCAAGCGCACCGACCTGGACCACCACACGCACGCCGTGGACGCCAGCGGCCGCGTGCTGCGCGACAACGTCTGGGGCACCCAGGCGGAAGACGCCACCCGCCGCGACTTCACCGTCAACGCGATGTACTACAACCCCGCCGACGAAACCGTGCATGACTACCATCACGGTATGGAAGACATGCGCGCGCGCACGCTGCGCATGATCGGCGACCCGCTCACCCGTTACCGCGAAGACCCGGTGCGCATGCTGCGCGTGGTGCGCTTTGCGGCCAAGACCGGTTTCGATATCGACCCCGATACGCGCGCGCCGATTGCCGAGCTGGGCCCATTGATCCACAACGTGCCGGCCGCGCGCCTGTTCGACGAGATGCTCAAGCTGCTGATGTCGGGCCACGCCTGGGCATCGCTGCAGGAGCTGCGCAAGGCCGGCCTGCACCGTGGTCTGCTGCCGCTGCTGGACGTGGCGCTCGAACAGCCGATGGGCCAGCGCTTCGTGCAGCTCGCGCTCGACAACACGGACGATCGCGTGAAGGCCGGCAAGCCGGTCTCGCCGGGCTTCCTGTTTGCCTCGCTGCTGTGGCACCACGTGGTCGAGCATTGGAACCGCCGTCGCTCGGCTGGCGAACCGTTGATCCCCGCGCTGCACACCGCCATGGACGAAGTGCTCGACCGCCAGACCGAGCAACTCGCCATCCAGCGCCGCTTCACGTCCGACATGAAGGAAATCTGGAGCATGCAGCCGCGCTTTGAAAAGCGCTCGGGCCGCATGCCATATCGCCTGCTCGAATCGCCGCGCTTCCGCGCGGGGTATGACTTCCTCGTTCTGCGCTGCGCCTCGGGCGAACTGCCGCAAGAGCTCGCCGACTGGTGGACTGATTTCCAGAATGGCGACGGCGACGCCCGCGATGCGTTGATGGCCCAAGCCAAGCAAAACCCTGCCCCGAGGGGCGGCGCAACGGACAGCGCAACCGGCAGCTCCACTGGGCCGGCCAAACGCCGTCGCCGCCGACGCGGTCCGGCAAAATCGGATACAGTCGAACGCGTCAGTCCGGAAGGCTCGGAGGGAACGTGAAGACAGTGGCGTACATCGGCATCGGTGCCAACCTGGGCGACGCTCGCCAGGCTGTGAAAGATGCCGTGGTCTGCCTTGCGCAGCAGGTTGGCATCACCATCACCGGCAAATCCAGCCTGTACCGCAGCGCGCCCGTCGATGCCAGCGGCGACGACTACATCAATGCCGTGGTGCGCCTCGATACGCATTTCACGGCGGGCCAACTGCTCCGCATCTGTCACCACATTGAAGACCAGTTCGGCCGCGAGCGCCCGTTTCGCAACGCGCCGCGCACGCTGGACCTGGATCTGCTGCTCTACGGCGACCACGTCCTCACCTCGCCCGAGCTGACCGTACCGCACCCGCGTGTAGGCCAACGCGCCTTCACACTGCTGCCGCTGCATGAACTGGCGCCCGATCTCGTGATCCCGGGCATTGGTGCGGTGGCTGACTTGCTGCCCGGTGTGGCCGACCAGCGCATCGAGAAGACCTCGATGTGTCAATGCATGCGCGCCAAGCAGCCCGCTGCCTAACTCTGCATCCCGTCTTACCGCCTGTTGATGGCACTTGATCATCTGCGCCGCATCGTTGTTGAAGGGCCCATTGGCGTGGGCAAGACCACGCTGGCCCAGCGCTTGGCCGACCACCTGCGTGCGGCCACGCTGTTCGAGACGCCGGCTGAAAACCCCTTCCTCGCCCGCTTCTACGCTGAACCCGCACGCTACGCACTGCCAGTGCAGCTGCGCTTCCTGCTGCAACGCGCCGAGCGGCTCGCCACGTGGCACAAGGCCACACTCACCGGTGAGCGCATCGTTGCCGACAGCTTCCTGCCGCGCGACCGCCTGTTCGCTCAGCTCACGCTGCCGGCTGACGAACTCGCGCTGTACGACGCGATGGCGAAGGCGCTGGCGCTGCCCCAGCAACGCATCGATCTGGTGATCTGCCTGCAGGCCCGTGCCGAAGACCTGCTGCCGCGTATTGCCAAGCGCGCCGTTCCTTACGAAACGGGCATCGATGCCGACTACCTCGAACGCATCTGCGCCGCGTACGGCGAGCTGTTTCTGTATTACGATGCCGCACCGACGCTGATCGTCGACACCGCTGCCTTCGACCCCGTTGGCAACGACGACGATTTCCGCACCTTGCTTGCCCGCATCGACGCGATGCGCGGCCCCAAGGAATTCATCAAGCTCGCGACCCGGTAGCAGACCCCACGCGGTCTGTCTGGATGGTCGCGACGACCAACTGGATCCCAGTCCATGAGCTATCTCCAGGAATCGAACCGCAAGGCCGTCACGGTGACGTCGTTGCAGGCCATGCGTGCCGCCGGCGATCGCATCGCCATGCTGACGGCCTACGACGCCAGCTTCGCCGCCCTGATGGACCGCAACGGCGCTGATGTGCTGCTGGTGGGCGATTCGCTCGGCAACGTGATGCAGGGCCAGAAGACCACGCTGCCGGTCACGCTCGACCACATCGTCTATCACACCGAATGCGTGTCGCGCGGCATCGACAAAGCGCTGCTCGTGTCGGACCTGCCCTTCGGCACGTATGGCACGCCCGAGCAGGCCTTCCACAGCGCTGTGCGCGTGATGCAAGCCGGCGCGCAGATGGTCAAGCTTGAAGGCGGCGTTTGGCTCGCACCCACCATCCAGTTCCTCGTCGAACGCAGCATTCCAGTGTGCGCACACATCGGCCTGACGCCGCAGTCGGTGCATGCCTTCGGCGGCTTCAAGGTGCAGGGCCGTGGCGATGAAGCGGCCAAGCAGTTGAAGCTCGACGCGCTGGCCGTGCAGGATGCTGGCGCACAACTCGTCGTCATGGAAGCGATTCCGGCCGCGCTGGCCGGCGAGGTGACGCGCTTGCTGGCGATTCCCACCATCGGCATCGGCGCGGGGCTGGAGTGCTCGGGCCAGGTGCTCGTCATGCACGACATGCTGGGCGTGTTCCCTGGCCACCGGCCCAAGTTCGTGCGCAACTTCATGGATGGGCAGACCACCATCGACGGCGCGGTCGCAGCCTACGTGGCCGCCGTCAAGGACGGCACGTTCCCCGGCCCCGAACACACGTTCGCCTGAGCGCCCCACGGATGGAAATCTGGTCGGCTACCGTCGACGCATTCGCCCTGCTCGCCAGCGGCGATGCCGCGTTGTGGACGATCGTCTGGGTATCGTTGAAGGTGGCGATTGCCGGGTTGTTGCTGGCGGCGCCACCGGGGCTGCTCATCGCCTACGCCATCGCCATGCACCGCTTTGCCGGGCGTCGCGCGCTGGTGGTGCTGGCGCAGGCCTCGCTGTCGTTTCCGACGGTGCTGATCGGGCTGCTGCTGTATCTGCTGCTCTCGCGCCAAGGGCCACTCGGGGGTTTCGGGCTACTGTTCACGCAGGGTGGGATGATCCTCGGGCAAGCGGTGCTCGGGCTGCCGGTCATCGTTGCCTTTGCGCTGACAACGCTCGAACGGGCTGATCCACGCCTGGCCGAAACGGCACGCGTGCTCGGTGCCGGACGCGTGCGCCTGCTGCTGACGGTGTTTCGTGAACTTCGCTTCGGCCTGATGGCGGCCGTGGTGGCAGGCTTCGGCCGCGTGATTGCGGAGGTCGGCTCCGCGCTGATGGTTGGCGGCAACATCGAGGGCATCACGCGCACCATGACCACGGCGATTGCGTTGGAAACCAGCAAGGGTGAGTTCGCGCAGGGCATTGCGCTGGGCATCGTGCTGATCGTGCTGGCGCTGCTCGTCAACGTTGTGCTGGCGTGGCTGCAGGGCGCTGGCAACTATCGACGGGAAACCGCATGAGCGCACCCTCGCAACCGATGATGGTGTTCGAGCACCTGCGCTGCCAGCACGGCACGCGCATGCTGTTCGACATCCCGCGTCTGGCACTGTCGGCGGGCAACGCGATTGTCATCACGGGCGCCAATGGTGTCGGCAAGACGACGCTGCTACGCATGCTGGCGGGGCTCGCACCGACGCATGGCGCGACGGTCGACCTTGGCCGTGGGCCACAACCGCTGTCGCCCTACCCGGCCGATCTGCGCGCGCGGCTCACGTATGTGCACCAGCATCCGTACCTGTTCCGTACATCGGTGCGGGCCAATCTCGGCTATGGGCTGACCACAGGCGCGCATCGCGTGCCACGCGCAGAACTGGCCAGCCGCATCGACGAGGCCATCCGCTGGGCTGGGCTGCAACACGTGGTGGATGTGCCGCCCGAACGCCTGTCCGGCGGCGAGACGCAGCGCCTGGCGCTTGCCCGCGCGCGCGCACTGCGCACGGATGTACTGCTGCTTGATGAACCGACGTCAAACCTGGATGGCACCGCGCGCGAACAGGTCATCGCGCTGGTCGGAGAGTTGGCCGCAGAAGGCCGCGCGCTGCTGATGGTGTGCCACGACCGCGAGCTCATCAACCTGCCCGGGGTGGCGCGCTGGAAACTAGAGAGCGTCGACGGCCAGGGGCGGCTCGAAATACGCGGGCACCACGCCGCGTAGGGCGTTGCATACGGCGATGGCCTCGGCGCGGGCAACGTCGGCGCGCGTCAGCACACGCTCCCGCAGCGGAGTGCCCAACCAAGGCGTTGCATCTTCCAGCAGCACGGCTCGCATCACACCCGGCAGCACACCCGCTGACAGCGGCGGCGTCCACCACGCACCATCCAGCTTGACCAGCACCGTGGTGCGACCGCCTTCTGCCAATGTGCCGTCCGCGTTGAAGAACACCGTATCGAATGCGCCCTCGCGCTCGGCAGCCTGCCAGGCGGCATCGTAGTCGGCGCGCAGACTGGTCTTGTGGGAAGGCAGACTGTGTGCGGCCTCGCGTGTTTGCGATGCGACCAGCAAACGCACCGGCGCATCCCAAGTCGCAGGCAGCGGTGACAGCGTTGCCGCCGTCACGCTCGCCGTGCCATTGGGCGCAAGCGACAAACGCATGCGGTACTCGCCCTCAGGCGCCAGCGACGCGCACACACGCGCCACCTCACCTGCCAGCGCGGCACGATCCAACGGAAACCCAAACGCCTGCGCGGAACGCCCGAGCCGCGCCAGATGCCGATCCAGCAGCGGCACGCCATCGTGCGTCGCGCGCATCGTCTCGAACAGCGACAAGCCCGCATCGAGCGCGGTCACAAAGCGCGCCTTCAACTGGCACTCGGCGTATTCCTCATCGGCGATGCTGTCGTGCACGATGCCCGAGCCGATACCGAGTTCGCCTTTTCGCAGGCCATCACTACCGGGCGCACTCAGCACCAGCGTGCGGATCGCCACCGAGAAGCACGCATCGCCCATCACGCTGTCATCGGCAGGTGCATCGACCCAGCCGATGGCGCCGGTATAAAGACCACGCGGCCCAGGCTCCAGTGCATCGATGATCTCCATCGTCCGCCGCTTGGGGGCACCGGTAATCGAGCCACACGGGAACAGCGCGCGCAGACAATCGGCGAGGCCGGTGGCGGGCGGGATCTCCGCCTCCACGGTGGACGTCATCTGCAGCACGCTGCCGAACGGCGTCACCTCGAACAGCGCCGGCACGCGCACCGAGCCGGGGCGCGCGAGGCGGCCCAGGTCATTGCGCAGCAGGTCGACGATCATGAGATTTTCGGCGCGATTCTTTTCGTCGGCGGCCAGCGCGGTGGCGCGGGTTGCGTCGACTTCGGCGTCACCGGTGGCAGGCGCGGTGCCCTTCATCGGCCGCGCGACAAGCTGGCCTGCGTGATGCGAGAAGAACAGCTCCGGCGAGCACGACAGGATCGCCCCACCCTCCGGCAGCCCGATGAACGCGCCGTACGGCACTGGCTGACGCGCACGCAGGCGGCGATACAACGCGGCCGGCGCGCCGAATGCCGTCATGCGCAGGCGGTAGGTGTAGTTGACTTCGTAAGTGTCGCCCGCCGCAATCCAGTCGTGGATGCGGTCAATGGCGTGGGTGTAGGTGGTGTGATCAACGCTGGCAGCGCAGTCGAACAGACCGGCCGCGCCCCTCGCTTCGGGCCACGCGTCGAACAGTGCATTAACCTCAGCCGGCGACAGCACCTGCAGCGAGCGAAACAGCAGCACGCGCAGGCGGCCATCGTGGCCGGGCAATACGGAGGAAATTTCAGTGGAAGCCGGCAAACCGACCAGCGGCTTGCCGAACTCATAGGGTGCAACGATCAGGGCATGCAAGCCCGCGCGCCATGCGGCACGCAGATCGTCGTCCAGACCATCCAGCACACCGGCTGACCGGAAAAACTCACCTGCATAGCCGGTGTACCAGCGCGAACACGGTACGCCGCCCGAGGTGGCATCGTCCAGCAGCGCGAACGGCGCGCCGGCTTGCGGCAACTGCATGACGATGTCCCCCGGTTACTGCGGTAACGCTGTGCTTAAGAGGAGAAGAAGTTCTTCACCTTGTCCATCCACGTTTGCTCTTGCGGGCTGTGCCGCGAGCCGCCTTCGTGCACGGACTTGTCGAACTGTTTGAGCAGCTCTTTCTGATGCTCCGTCAGCTTGACCGGTGTCTCGATGTTGATGTGCACATAGAGATCGCCCGCATAGCCCGAGCGCACGCCCTTGATGCCCTTGCCGCGCAGGCGGAACGTCTTGCCGGCCTGCGTGCCTTCGGGCACCGGGAATGCGACGCGACCGCCCAGCGTCGGCACTTCGATGTCGCCACCGATGGCTGCCGTCGCAAACGAGATCGGCATCTGGCAGTGCAGATCATCACCGTCGCGTTCGAACACCGGATGCTGCTTGATGTGGATTTCCACATACAGGTCGCCCGGGGGGCCGCCGTTGATGCCCGGCTCGCCGTTACCCGACGAGCGGATGCGCATGCCTTCGTCGATACCGGCCGGAATCTTCACTTCCAGCGTCTTCTGACTCTTCAGCTTGCCCTGGCCGTGGCACTTGGTACACGGTTTGGGGATGTACTTGCCGCTGCCGTGGCACTTCGGGCAGGTCTGCTGCATCGTGAAGAAGCCCTGCGACACACGCACCTGGCCGGCGCCGTGACAGGTCGGGCAGGTCTCCACGCTCGAGCCGGGCTCGGCGCCCTTGCCGTGACAGTGGTCGCACTCGTCCCAGTGCGGCACGCGGATCTGTGTGTCGTAGCCGTTCGCGGCCTGCTCCAGCGTGATCTCCATGCTGTAGCGCAGGTCAGCGCCGCGGTACATCTGCGGACCACCGCCACGACGGCCACCCTGGCCCTGAGCCTGGCCAAAGATGTCGCCAAAAATATCGCCGAAGGCTTCGGCAAAACCACCGCCAAAGCCGGCACCGCCCGCGCCGAAGCCAGCGTTGGGGTCGACACCGGCGTGGCCGTACTGGTCGTACGCAGCCTTCTTATCCGCATCGGAGAGCATCTCGTAGGCCTCTTTGGCCTCCTTGAACTTCTCTTCCGCTTCCTTGCTGTCCGGATTGCGGTCCGGGTGGTACTTCATCGCGAGCTTGCGATAGGCCTTCTTGATCTCGTCGTCGCTCGCGTTTTTGCCCACCCCGAGCACTTCGTAGTAATCACGTTTTGCCATAGTGGCTGAACTCGTCGCCTGTTTTTACTGCGTGTCGAATAGCAAAAAAGCCGAGCGTGGCATCAGGTGCGCTCTGCACAACCCGATGACCACTGCCCGGCGGTCCCGCACGTCCGCCGTGGCGGACTTGGGGCTTACTTCTTGTCGTTCACTTCCTTGAACTCGGCGTCGACGACGTTATCGTCGTGCGGAGCACCTTGCCCTGCATGCGCACCACCTGCCTGGGCACCCGCGGCTTGTTCAGCACCGCCAGCTTCGCCCTTGGCCTGCATGTCGGCGTAGACCTTCTCGCCCAGCTTCTGCGAGGCGGTTGCCAGCGCTTCGGTCTTGGCGTCGATCGCGGCCTTGTCAGTGCCCTTCAGGGCTTCTTCCAGTTCCTTGATCGCAGCGTCGATCTTGTCCTTCTCGCCAGCTTCCAGCTTGTCGCCGTACTCGCCCAGAGCCTTCTTGGTCGAGTGCACCAGCGCTTCACCCTGGTTACGGGAGTCGACCAGTTCGCGCAGCTTCTTGTCTTCCTCGGCGTTGGCCTCGGCGTCCTTCACCATGCGCTCGATCTCGGCTTCCGACAGGCCGGAGCTTGCCTTGATCGTGATCTTGTTTTCCTTGCCGGTCGCCTTGTCCTTGGCGCCCACGTGCAGGATGCCGTTGGCGTCGATGTCGAACGACACTTCAATCTGCGGCGTGCCGCGCGGTGCCGGCGGAATGCCTTCCAGATTGAATTCGCCCAGCATCTTGTTGCCGGAGGCCATCTCACGCTCGCCCTGGTAGACCTTGATCGTCACGGCCGGCTGGTTGTCATCAGCGGTCGAGAAGGTCTGCGAGAACTTGGTCGGGATGGTCGTGTTCTTGCCGATCATCTTGGTCATCACGCCACCCAGCGTTTCGATGCCCAGCGACAGCGGCGTCACGTCCAGCAGCAGCACGTCGGTACGGTCACCGCCCAGCACCTGACCCTGGATGGCAGCGCCCACGGCGACAGCCTCGTCCGGGTTCACGTCCTTACGGGCTTCCTTGCCGAAGAACTCCTTCACCTTCTCCTGCACCTTCGGCATACGCGTCATGCCGCCGACCAGGATCACGTCGTGGATGTCCGACACCTTCACGCCAGCATCCTTGATGGCGGTGCGGCACGGATCGATCGTACGGGCGATCAGGTCTTCGACCAGCGCTTCCAGCTTGGCGCGCGTGATCTTCAGGTTCAAGTGCTTCGGGCCCGAGGCATCGGCCGTGATGTACGGCAGGTTGATTTCGGTCTGTTGCGTGCTCGACAGTTCGATCTTGGCCTTTTCCGCCGCTTCCTTCAGGCGCTGCAGCGCAAGCACGTCCTTCGACAGATCAACGCCTTGTTCTTTCTTGAACTCGCCGATGATGTAATCGATGATGCGCTGGTCGAAGTCTTCGCCGCCCAGGAACGTATCGCCGTTGGTCGACAGCACTTCGAACTGCTTCTCGCCGTCCACGTCGGCAATCTCGATGATCGAGATGTCAAACGTACCGCCGCCGAGGTCATACACGGCGATCTTGCGGTCGCCCTTTTCGTTCTTGTCCAGGCCGAATGCCAGCGCAGCCGCGGTCGGCTCGTTGATGATGCGCTTGACGTCCAGACCGGCGATGCGGCCGGCGTCCTTCGTGGCTTGGCGCTGCGAATCGTTGAAGTAGGCCGGCACCGTGATCACGGCTTCGGTCACTTCCTCGCCCAGGTAGTCCTCGGCGGTCTTCTTCATCTTGCGCAGGGTTTCGGCCGAGATTTGCGGCGGGGCCAGCTTCTGGCCGCGCACTTCCACCCAGGCGTCGCCGTTGTCGGCCTTGACGATGGAATACGGCATCAGGCCGATGTCCTTCTGGACTTCCTTCTCTTCAAACTTGCGGCCGATCAGGCGCTTGACGGCATACAGCGTGTTGCGCGGGTTGGTCACTGCCTGGCGCTTGGCCGGGGCACCGACCAGGATCTCGCCGTCTTCCATGTAAGCGATGATCGACGGGGTGGTGCGCGCGCCTTCGGCGTTCTCGATCACCTTGGGGGTGTTGCCCTCCATGATGGAGACGCAACTGTTGGTGGTACCCAGGTCGATACCGATGATTTTGCCCATGGTCTTACTCCTCGAATTTGGTGTCAGGACTGCACTGAATACAAACTTGGATCGGATGTGGGAGTGCCGCCCGGCTTTTCAAGGCCGAATTTTGAAAAGTTGAGCATTTTGGCCGGTTTTTCTCGGGAAAGCACCCGAAAACATAGGCTCCTTGGCAGGAACCAGGCGTTTCCGACGTCCAAAGCGCGGCAAACAAGGTCCAAAAGGGCGCGATGGTACCCTTGGGCGCATTGCCACTCGCCGGGTACCTCACCTGGCCCCTCGCCTCCCGATGCGTTTGCCCCCATTCCGATTCGCTCTGGGCGCAGCCGTGCTTGCCGCCTGCGCCGCACCCCCAGCCGATGCCGCCGTCGCCCTGCTCCAACCCGCGCGCCGCGTCGACGCCACCCAGCCGTTCACGCTCACGCTCGTCATCTCGGGCGATGCGGCCCAGCGCAGCTATGCCGTGCCCGCCAGGCTGCGCGTGACGGCCACCGCCGATCTGCAGGGCCCAGTTGAAGTGACGCTTAGCCGACATAATGCAGGTGCGGAGACGCTGCACTTGCGCCCGGGCCAAGTGCGCACCATCACCTACAGCGGCACGTTGCCCGAGGTGCTGCGTGGCGCCGTGCGCATCGACGTGCCTGAGCTGGACGCCGCGCCTGTGCTGGTAACGCTGGTGCGCGGCGCCGACGCCCCGCAGATCGCCGCTGAAGGGGCACCGGCCGGCGCCGCCCGCAACGCCGCCGCAGACGCCACCCGCCCGGGCGGCGCATTGGGCACCAACCCGAGCGCAACGACTGCCGGCGCCAACGCCACATCGCCCGCCACGGTGGCAGTGGCCGGCACCGGCGACGCACCCCGCCCGCCGGAGGAAACCGCCCGCCTGACCTTCCACGAGCCCATGTTCGCAGCCCTGGGGGCGCACGAAGGCCTGAACATGAAATTCCAGCTGAGCTTCAAATTCCGGATATTCCAGCCGGAGAACCCGGCGTCGACAGCGCTGCTCGACAACCTGTACTTTGGCTACACGCAGTTTTCGCTGTGGGATCTGGGCAAGGAATCGGCACCGTTCCGGGATACGAACTATCGGCCGAGTCTGTTCTACTACCGGCCCGATACCGGCATCCAGGGGGGTGCACTGACACGGCTGTCGTTTGCCGGCGGCATTGAGCACGAATCGAACGGCCGTGACGGTGACGCCTCACGCGCCATCAACACCGTGTTCGTGCGCCCGACCTTCCACTTTGGCGATCTGACCGACTATCACTGGAAGTTCGAGCCGAAGCTATACGCCTACCTCACGCGCAGCGGCAACACCGACATCGCGAACTACCGCGGCTTTGGGGATTTCCGCGTGTCATATGGCGCGCCCAATGGCTGGGAGTTAGCCGCCACGTTGCGCAAGGGCACGCGCAGGAGCTACGGCAGCGTAGACGCACAGCTCACCTATCCGATGAGCCGCATCTTCGGTGGTACCGCCGGTTACCTGTTCATCCAGTACTTCACTGGCTACGGCGAGAGCCTGCTCGACTACAACCACAAGCTGGGCTCGCAGTTGCGCGTCGGCTACAGCCTCTCACGCTAAGCACCTACCCACAATCCCACTGCGCGACCCGATCTTGGCTTTGCGATGCTCGCCGTACACGTGTACGGCTGCGCTTCTCAAACCAACCTCAGGCCGCTCGCTACGGATTGTGAGCAGGTTCTAAGGGACTGATGGCTTACAGCGTGTGCTGGCCGCTGGCCTCGGGTTGAAAGGCGACGCGCTCGATGCGCAGCCCATGCTTGACACCGTTGGGCGCGGTGTACTTGACCGACTTGCCCTCGCGCTGGCCCAGCAGCGCTGCACCCATGGGCGAGAGCACCGACAGCTTGGCCGACGCCACGTTGGCCTCTTCCGGGTACACCAGCGTCCACTCCTGCTCTGCGCCGGCGTCATCCACCACACGGATCACCGAGTTCATCGTCACCACGTTGGCGGGAATCTTGTTGCCAGGTACCACGTTGGCACGGGCGATGAGGTCATCGACGAGTTCAGCCAGCGGCGAACTGCTACCGGCGCGGGCGGCGGCGTTTTCCAGGCGGGTGAGGTCGAGCTCGGTCAGATAGATGACGGCTGCGGACATGGCGATCTCCTACGGATTCGTCTTGAACACTAGGTAAAGCCGCCGCCGATGGCATGACAGCCCTGGGCGATGGCAAGAAAACCAGCGGGCGAAACGCCGGCCGGCGGTGAAACAGAACTGCAGGTGGGGGAAGGAGCCCGGCGGCGGCGTGCCGCTAGGGCACTAGAACAACCGCCGGGCGGCGGCAAGGGCCGCAGTCATCGCCTGAGCGGCGTGCGGCAATGCACGCACCACGCGCTTCGGGCGCACGGCACGGGAAGAAGATGCAATGAGGAGGGCCGCAGCCAGCGGCATCGACGTCATGGTGAACGCTGCCTCAGACCAGCGGCGCGGCCGCAGACGTATTGCGCGTCTTGGCAACCGTGGCGGCAAACTGCGCGTGGCCGCGCCAGCCGGTCGCCCGGCCGAGCTGCGTACCACGATGCGCGAACGAAAACACCGGAACGCCGCGCATGGCAAGCACCGCGACTACGGTCGTATCGACCGGGATCACGGCAGGCGTTGTGCGCGACGAAACGGTGTTCTGAAGCATGAGCGTGAAAGCGCTGGCTTACTTGGGCGCAGCCACCGTCACCAGGGCCGGACGCAGTACGCGGTCGGCCAACGTGTAGCCGCGCTGGAGCACGGCCACCACGGTGTTCGGCTCTTGGTCAGCAGGCACCATCGAAATCGCTTGGTGGCGATGCGGATCGAACTTCTCGCCGACCGGATTCAGCTCGGTCACGCGGCCCTTCTCGAAAGCGGCGTAGAGCTGCCTGAGCGTGAGCTCAACGCCCTCACGCTGCTTGGCGACGTCACCCGACGTGTCGGCCAGTGCGGCTTGCAGGCTGTCCATCACGGGCAGCAGGTATTCAGCAAAGCTCTCGATGGCGAACTTGTGGGCCTTGGCCACGTCGTCCTGTGCGCGGCGGCGGATGTTTTCGCCTTCAGCCGTGGCGCGTGCCCAGTTTTCGTAATTCTGGCGAGCCTTCTCTTCGGCGGCTTCCAGTTGGCGGCGCAGTTCGGTGACGTCCGCATCGGCCACGGCTTCCGCCACGGCAGCTTCGTCACCGGCAACGGCCTGGGCATCGGCGCTGGCGCGCTGGGCCTGGCTCGAATAAGCATTGGCAGCTTGGCCTGCGGCAGCAGATTGCGTCGGCTGAGCAGCTTGCGAGTCCGGGGTCGAGGGGGTTTCCGAAGTGTGTTTCATAGCGCTGGATAAAGGGATCGACGCACAACACGTGCCGGGCGCCGGATCCGCTGGATTTTCACAAACAATTACTCCCCGATATGGGGCATTTGGCGCGCCTTTCAAGGGCGCAAGGTGCACAGCAACTGTGCGCCGTGCATCACGAAATATCGCGTTACAAGTTTCATCCAACGGCAACGGCGCGGCGATTGCGACACCACAATTGGCCGCCTATGATGCAAGAAAAATTTGGGGGGCGCGAGCTTCTTTGAGGGTTCGTACCATGCACAACAAGCTACCCGTATTCACCGTGCTCCTGCTGTTGACCCTGACCGCAGCGACAACGTTCATTTGCCTGTCTGGCGCCGTCACACCGCGTTATACGGAGTACGGCAGCGGTAAGGCTATCTTCAAGCACTACATCAGCAAACCGGCGCAGATGCAGCAGTTGTCGCGCGGCCTGAGCTTCGCAAGTTAGCACACACTCGCGCGCATCGGCTAACTTCGTCTGCCTCAATCACCGAGTTTGTCGATGCGACGCCGGTCCCGCTTGGTCGGTCGACCGGCGATCTGCACAGCGGGTTCCTGATATAGCCGGCGCCTGTCGGCGTTTTCCTCGCGTTTTAAGCGACTCGTATCCGTCTCGGCGTAGAGCGTTTGCGCAACCGAGGCGGGGCCACGCAGTTCGGCCAACGCCAATACCTCCAACTCCCACTGCTGCTCATGCGCGTGCACCCGCACGCGGTCACCAATCTTCACGTCCTTGGCCGGGCGGACCAGCTGGTCGTTGATCTGCACACGGCCGCGCTCCACCGCGTCGGTCGCCTGCGAGCGCGTCTTGAAGAAGCGCGCCGCCCACAGCCACTTGTCGATGCGGACGCGATCTGCTGGGTCGGTGCTCACTTTCATGCAGCGGCACCCTTGCTTTGCGCGCGCGTGCGGCTGGCTTCGAGTACATGCGGATGCGTGAGCGTCAGCGGCCAGCCCTGCAGATGCGCCAGCGCAATGTCGGCAATGCCCGCAATCCACGCCTCGTTGTCGTTCAAGCACGGGATGTAGTGGAAGTCCTTGCCACCGGCGACACGGAAGGTAGACAGCCCTTCCATGGCGATCTCCTCCAGCGTTTCCAAACAGTCGGCAGGGAAACCCGGACAAAACACGTCGACACGGTTGGTGCCGACGCGGCCAAGCTCTTCCAGCGCGGGCGCGGTGTACGGCTGCAGCCATTCAGCACGGCCGAAGCGCGACTGGAAGGTCACGAGGTACTGCCCCGGCTGCAAGCCGAGCGCCTCGCCCAGCAAGCGGCCGGTCTTCAGGCATTCGCAGTGGTACGGGTCGCCCAACTCCAGCGTGCGGCGCGGTACACCATGGAACGACAACAGCAGCTTGTCGCCGTGCGCAAAGTCCGGCGCGCCGTGCTGCGCCCAGTAGGCGCCGACCTGCTGATGCAGCGCATTGATATAGGCGGGGTCGTCATGAAAATGCTTGACCAGCCGCAGCTCCGGCTGATTGCGCATCTCCCCCAACACCCGGAAGACCTCGTCGAACGCCGTGGCGGTGGTGGTGCCGGAATACTGCGGATACATCGGCAGCACAAGGATGCGTTCGACGCCCTGCTTGCGCAGCGCCTGCATCACGGATGGGATCGACGGATTGCCGTAGCGCATCGCGCAGGCGACCACCACGTCGTGGCCCTGTGCGTTCATCAACTGCTGCAGCGCATGCGCTTGGCGCTCGGTATAGACGAGCAATGGCGAGCCCGTCATATTGGCCTCGCGCAGCCAGACGCTTTCGTACTTGTGCGCTGACGCCCGCGAGCGCAGCGGCAGGATCAGCACGTTGAGGATGAACCACCACGCGGCGCGCGGAATCTCCACCACACGCGGGTCGGACAGGAACTGCCGCAGGTAGCGGCCTACCTCGCGCGGCGAGGTACCGTCGGGTGTACCGAGGTTGACCAGCAGGATCGCCGTGCGATCGGGCTGACCGTGCTGGAACAGAGGTTCGGGCAAAAAGGGCATGGGACGGGGGTTCGCGGGTGACCCGGCTGATTATACGAGCCGAGTCGTCACGCATTCCTTACGCCACCACCACACCATCCTTAACCACGCCCGCGCAGGGGTTGAGGCCCATTGCATAGGCCAGGTCCGCAGGCCGATCGATGCGCCAGAGCGCGAAGTCAGCCACGCAACCCGGGGCGAGCACCCCGCACGTGCCGGACAAGCCGAGCGCCGCGGCAGCATGGCGCGTAGCACCGGTCAGCGCCTCCAATGGCGTCAGGCGGAACAGCGTGCACGCCATGTTCATTGCCAGCAGCAGCGACGTCAGCGGCGAGGTGCCTGGGTTGGAGTCGGTCGACACCGCCATCGGCACACCAGCTTCACGTAAGGCAGCCATTGGCGGGAGGCGCGTTTCACGCAGGCAATAGAACGCGCCGGGCAGCAGCACGGCCACCGTGCCGGCCTGGGCCATGGCGGCGATGCCGGCGTCGGTCAGGCATTCGAGGTGGTCGGCAGACAAGCCGCCGTAACGTGCCACCAGCGCCGCGCCGCCCTGATCGGAAAGCTGCTCAGCATGCAGCTTGACCGGCAGGCCCAGGCGTTGCGCTGCGTCGAACATGCGCGCCGTCTGCGCGGGCGTGAAGCCGATGCTCTCGCAGAACGCGTCGACGGCATCGACCAGCCCCTCTTCCGCCAGCGCGGGCAGCACCTGGGCGCAGAGGTAGTCGATGTAGTCATCTGCACGGCCAGCAAACTCTGGCGGCACGGCATGCGCGCCCAGGAACGTCGTGCGCACGCGCACCGGCAGCGATTGGCCGAAGCGGCGCGCGACGCGCAGCATGCGGCGCTCGGTTTCCAAGTCCAGGCCGTAGCCAGATTTGATTTCGACGGTGGTGACGCCCTCGGCGCGCAACGCATTCAGGCGCGGCAAGCTGGCTTCGGCGAGTGCATCTTCGCTGGCCGCACGCGTGGCGCGCACGGTGGAGAGGATGCCGCCGCCCGCCCGCGCGATCTCTTCGTAGGGCACGCCGTTCAGACGCGCTTCGAATTCGTTGCTGCGGTTGCCGGCGTAGACGAGGTGCGTGTGGCAGTCGATCAGGCCGGGCGTGAGCCATGCGCCGCCGCCATCGTGCTCGCGCGTGGCGCGGGCGTTGGCAGGTAGATCGGCACGTGCACCCAGCCACGCGATGCGACCGTCCTTGACGGCGATGGCGCCATCGCGGATCTCGCCATAGCCGTCGGCATCAGCCGCCAGCGTGGCGAGGTGGACGTTGGTCCAGAGCGCATCCCAGTGCAGGTCGGCTTGATCAGTCATGTGCGGTCCCTTGCAGGCCAATGCCATCGGCCACGCGTGCAACCAGGCGGGCGGCGACACGTGCCGTGTGGTTGTCGATATCGAGCGACGGGTTGAGTTCCGCCACATCGGCCAGCCGCAGCTTGCCCGAGCTGATCACGCGATCGACGATGGGCTCGATCACGTCCATCGACACGCCGCGTGCAGACGGTGCGCTCACGCCGGGGGCGACGCCGGCCGGCAGCACATCCAGGCACATCGTCAGATACACGTGGTCGACCTGGCTCAGGAACACGTCCACCACCTGCAGCACGTGGGCGAGCTGCATGACGTCCATCTCGTCGTCGTGCATCCAGCGCACGCCGAGCTGGCGGGCGCGGGCGAACAGCGCTTCGGTGTTGGCGTAGGTGCTCACGCCCAGGCAGGCGTAGTGGAACGGCCAGCCGCGCCGCGCGCAGTCTTCTGCAATCTGGCGGAACGGCGTGCCGGAGCTGCCGCGCTCGCCTGCGCGCAGATCGAAATGCGCGTCGAGGTTGAGGATGCCGATGCGCGGCGCCTGCTTCGACTTGCCTGCGAGGTGCCGGGCCAAGCCACCGAACGAAGCCCACGCAATTTCATGCCCACCGCCCAGCGCAATCGGTAATGCGCCACGGTCGAGCAGGTTGTGCAGCACGCTGGACAACTCGCTCTGCGCATCTTCAAGTGCGTCGCCCTGGCAAGTCACATCCCCCGCATCGACAACCATGCGGCCGGCACGCGCCGGCAGGTTGGCGAGCATCTTGCGGATAGCATTCGGGCCGGCCTGCGCGCCGGTGCGCCCGTGGTTGCGCGCGACACCCGCGTCGCACGCAAAGCCTGCCAGCGCAACCGTATTGGCCAGCGGTGTGGCTGCATCGATGCGGTGTACCGTCTGGTGCCAGCGCAGGCCAAGCGGGCCCTCTTCCGCATCAACGCGGCCTTGCCAGACGTTCGGTTCAGCTTGGGCCAGCATGATCAGACGAGCGCGAGGTCAGCCAGTTGGGTGCGGCACGAATCGCCTAGGTCGCCGTCGAGCACGAGGCGGCGAGCCGCTTCAATGTCGGGGGCGAAGAGACGGTCTTCACCGTAGTACGCCACGCGCGCGCGGATGCAGCCGTGCGCGTGTTGCAGCGTGTCGGACGTGGCCAGCGGCTTGTGGAAGTCGATGCCCTGCGCGGCAGCCAGCGCTTCGATGCCGACGATGGTGGCGGTGTTCTCGGCCATGTCCTGCAGACGGCGGCCGGCGAAGGTCGCCATGCTGACGTGGTCTTCCTGGTTGGCGGAAGTCGGCAGGCTGTCGACGCTGGCCGGGTGGGCGAACGTCTTGTTTTCCGAGGCCAGCGCGGCAGCCGTCACGTGCGCAATCATGAAGCCCGAATTCAGGCCCGGTTGCTCGACCAGGAACGGCGGCAGGCCCGACAGCGTGGAGTCGATCAGCAGTGCGATGCGGCGTTCCGACAGTGCGCCGATTTCGGCAATCGCCAGCGCCAGCATGTCGGCGGCAAACGCCACCGGCTCGGCGTGGAAGTTACCGCCCGAGATGACTTCGTTGGTGTCGGCGTAGACCAGCGGGTTGTCCGTCACCGCATTGGCTTCGGTGAGCAGCGTGGCGCCGGCCTGACGAATCAGGTCGAAGCACGCGCCCATGACTTGCGGCTGGCAGCGCAGGCTGTACGGGTCCTGCACGCGCTTGTCGCCCACAAGGTGCGATTGGCGGATCGCGCTGCCGGCCAGCAGGTTGCGGTACACGGCGGCGGTAGCGATTTGGCCTTGTTGGCCGCGCACGGCATGTACGCGCGGATCGAACGGCGCATCGCTGCCCTTGGCGGCGTCTACCGACAGCGCACCGGTCACGGTGGCGGCCTTCAGCAGGCGCTCGGCCAGGAACAGGCCGTTCAGTGCCAGCGCGGTCGACACTTGCGTGCCGTTGATGAGTGCGAGGCCTTCCTTGGCGGCCAGTGCGATCGGCTCGATACCGGCGGCGGCCAGCGCTTCGCGTGCCGGGGTCCGCACGCCGTTCACGCGCACGTCGCCTTCGCCCAACAGGGCCAGCGTCATGTGGGCCAGCGGTGCCAGATCGCCCGAGGCGCCCACTGAACCCTTGGACGGAATGCACGGCACGATGCCTGCGTTCAGCAGCGCCAGCAGCGTGTCGATCACAACACGGCGCACGCCCGAGTAACCGCGTGCGAGGCTCGCGGCCTTCATCAGCAGCACGAGGCGCGCAACGCTGTCGCTCACGTCTTCGCCAGTACCCACGGCGTGCGACAGGATCAGGTTGCGTTGCAGGCGCTCCAGCTCGTGCGTGGGGATCTGCGTCTTGGCCAGCAGGCCGAACCCGGTGTTGATGCCATAGGCCGGGGCACCCTTGGCGACAATGGCCTGCACGGTGGCAGCCGATGCCTCGATGGCGGCAGCGCAATCGCCCGACAGCGCGACGGGCGTGGGCGCGAGCCACACGCGGCGCAGATCGTCAAAGGACATCGCACCGGGTTGCAGCGTCAGGATGGGGGGCGTGGTCATGGTGTTCATGGTCAAAGCAGTGGGATGTTTCATTGTCGCCCCTGCATGAAAAGGCGGTCATCGCAGAGGCACATCGTCTAGTCGTATCAAATCCCCGCCCGCGCGGGGATGCCTGAATCCGATCCGGGCTCAGCCGATCATCGGCAGATTCAAACCGTTGCGCTTGGCGCAGGCGACCGCAGTCTCGTAGCCGGCATCGGCGTGACGCATCACACCCGAGCCGGAATCGTTGACCAGCACGCGGCCGAGGCGCTTGGCTGCAGCGTCCGTGCCGTCCGCGACGATCACCACGCCCGAGTGCTGCGAATAGCCCATGCCGACGCCGCCACCGTGGTGCAGCGACACCCACGTCGCACCGCCGGCAGTGTTGAGCAGCGCGTTGAGCAGCGGCCAGTCCGACACGGCATCGGTGCCGTCGCGCATGGATTCGGTTTCGCGGTTGGGGCTGGCGACGGAGCCGGTGTCCAGGTGATCGCGGCCGATCACGATCGGGGCCTTCAGCTCGCCGTTCTTGACCATCTCGTTGAAGGCCAGGCCGGCCAGGTGACGCTCGCCCAGACCCAGCCAGCAGATACGTGCCGGCAGGCCCTGGAAGGCGATGCGGTCACGCGCCATGTCAAGCCAACGGTGCACGTGCGTGTTATGCGGGAAGAGTTCCTTGATCTTGGCGTCGGTCTTGTAGATGTCTTCCGGATCGCCCGACAGCGCCACCCAGCGGAACGGGCCCTTGCCCTCGCAGAACAGCGGACGGATGTAGGCCGGCACGAAGCCCGGGAAGTCGAAGGCGTTCTTCACACCCTGGTCGAAGGCGACCTGGCGGATGTTGTTGCCGTAGTCGACAGTCGGGATACCCATGGCCTGGAAGTCGAGCATGGCTTGCACGTGCACGGCGCACGACTTGGCGGCCTCGTCGGTCAGACGGGCGTGCTGCGACGGATCGCGTTGCGCAGCACGCCATTGCTCGACCGTCCAGCCCACCGGCAGGTAGCCGTTGACCAGATCATGTGCCGAGGTCTGGTCGGTCACCAGATCCGGCTTCAGGCCGCCGGCGCGGGCACGCTTGACCAGCTCCGGCAAGATTTCCGCAGCATTGCCCAGCAGGCCGATCGACACGGCCTCGCCGCGCTCGCAATGGTGGCGGATCAGGTTGAATGCGTCGTCGATGTCCTTGGCCTGCTTGTCCAGGTAACGCGTACGCAGGCGGAAGTCGATGCTCGACTGCTGGCATTCGATGTTCAGCGACACGGCGCCGGCCAGCGTGGCGGCCAGCGGTTGCGCGCCGCCCATGCCACCCAGGCCTGCGGTCAGGATCCACTTGCCGGCCAGCTTACCGTCGTAGTGTTGGCGGCCAGCTTCGGCAAACGTCTCGTACGTGCCTTGGACGATGCCCTGGCTGCCGATGTAGATCCAGCTGCCGGCCGTCATCTGGCCGTACATGAACAGGCCCTTGCGGTCCAGCTCGTTGAAGTGTTCCCAGTTCGCCCACTTCGGCACGAGGTTGGAGTTGGCGATCAGCACGCGCGGCGCATCCGGGTGCGTCTTGAACACGCCGACCGGCTTGCCGGATTGCACCAGCAGCGACTCGTCATCGTTCAGCTCGCGCAGCGTTTCGAGGATCTTGTCGTAGCAAGCCCAGTCGCGCGCTGCACGGCCAATACCGCCGTAGACAACCAGGTGCTTCGGGTTCTCGGCCACATCCGGGTCGAGGTTGTTTTGCAGCATGCGGTAGGCGGCTTCGGTCAGCCAGCTCTTGCAGTGCAGCTCGGTGCCGCGCGGGGCACGGATCTCGCGCGAGGCGTCGTAGCGCGGGTCGTTGGTCAGGTGGGCAGCGTTGGTCGGTGCATTCATGTGAGGTCTCCTGCGAACTCCTTGGGTGTGCTGCGCATCTTATGTTGTATATACAACTTAGGCAAGAAAACTTTACAAGCCAAGAGCAAACCCTGATGATGGCTGCCATCCGCACATCACATCGGCCGCCAAGCCGCACCCAAAGTCGACTCCATGTCACAAGATCAGTCCGCCAGCACCCCCGCCTTCCAGCGCATCAAGGAAGACATCCTCACGCGCATCCGCAGCGGCGAATGGCAGGAGGGCGAAATGATTCCGGGGGAGACCACGCTGGCACAGACCTTTGGCGTGTCGCGCATGACGGTCAACCGCGCGCTGCGCGAGTTGACTGCCGAGCAGATCCTCACGCGTGTGCAGGGGCTGGGGACGTTCGTCGCGCAGCAGAAGTACCAGGCGACGCTGGTGGCGATCCGCAACATCGCCGAGGAGATTGCTGCACGCGGCCACCAGCACCGGGCCGAGCTGCACAAGCTCGAACGCGCACGCGCCAACGAGGCGCTGGCGGCAGCGTTTGGCGTGTCGACGGGGTACCTGCTGTTCCACTCGCTGATCGTGCATTTCGAGAACGACCTGCCGATCCAGGCGGAAGACCGCTGGGTGAATGCCGCGCTCGCGCCCGAGTACATGGAACAGGATTTCACGCAGACCACGCCGAATGCCTACCTGATGCGTGCCGCCCCGCTGCAGGGTGTGGACTACGGTATCGAGGCGCGCCTGCCCCCGCGCGAGATCGCCGAGATGCTGCACATGGATGTGCGCGAGCCTTGCCTGATGCTGCGTCGGAAGACCCTGTCGCAGGGTCAGGTCGCCTCGGTGGCAACCATGTGGCACCCGGGCGGGCGCTATCAGTTCACGGGGAGTTTCTAGGCAGCCGTTTGTGCTGCGCTGGGACTCAGCGCGGGTTCACCAGGCCACGGCAACCCTGCCCATGCGCCGTCGAGGCCAAGCAATTGGCGCACGTGCGATGCATCAAAGCCACTGCCCAGCGGATCGGCGCGAAACGCGGCCACCCACTGCCGCCGCCCGGCAATGAAGGCGTGGCCGAAGTCTTCCCAACTCGCAAAACAATCCTGTGCACGCTGCGCATTGAGCAGCAGCACCCGCCACGCCACCATCGGGTCGGCCCAACCCATCAGCATGGCGTTGCGCACCAGGAACGCCATGCGCACGCAGGCAAACGCCAGCGCCGCACGCGGGTCATCCGTGGGCTGCAGCGCATGCAGATCAGCGCGAAACCATTGGGCTTCCAGCACCCGTGAAAGATGAGCCCTCACCTCGTCGTCGGATGTGGTGGGGCGCAGTTCCATCTGGTGCAACAACGGCGTGCGAAACAGTTTGCGCGTCTCTTCATTGAGCGCCGTCGTGGCGGGACTCATGAAGCCCGTCAGGCCAGTCGCTTCCACCATGGGTTGTGCCAGCGCCAGCGCCCAGTGCTTGCGCGGCGTGAAGGCAGCCTGCTTGGCGGGGCGGAAGTACCGGACCACACGCCACAGCACAAACACCGCCAGCAGAATCTTGAGCCAGGTGGGCATGGATGTCCTCGCTTATCCGTGGCGTGCGCCGGCTTGCGTGGCCAGCGCTTCCGCTTCCCGTGCGGACATGTCGGGCCACGGCACGTCTTCCGTCATGAAACCCGCGTCGGGGCTGTCGAGATTGTCGGGATTGGGCGACGGCATGCCCGCTCCCCGCTTGGTGCGCGCCTGGCGCGCGGCATAGGCAACCGACGCCGCACGCGGCGGATGCTCGGCCAGCAATGCCGGTTGGCGTGCCGCAATGAGCCACTCCACCATGGGCGTCGGCGCACGCAGGCGCGGGAACAGCTGCGGATGGTGCGCCACCAATTGCGTCTGCGTGGCCGCATCGGTCACATCCTCAATCCGCTGCCAGCCGACAGGCGTGCGCACCAGGCCGATGGCGATGCAATCTGCCGGTGTGTCGCCAACGGGTGCCAACGCGTTGAGACAGGCCAGCACATCGTCGACATAGCGGTCGATCGGCGGACGATTCTGCTTGCCCTTGACCTGCTCGACCGTCAACGTGCCGTCGGCCCCCACGATCAGGCTGATGGTGATGTGCGGCTGCCCGCCGGCATCGCGAAAGCTCAGCAGACGCAGGCGCTGTTGTTCGATGGCTTCGGCATAGCGCTCGCCGTAGCCGCCGGACAGCGTGCGGCGATCGGCGAACTGGCCGAGGCAATGGCGCATGACATAGCTCTCGAAGGCCATCTCGGCGCGCAGCAAGGCGCTGTCATGCCGAAACTCGACAAAGCTGCCGTTGGGGGTGGTCAGCAGCGTGAGCAGTGCGTCGGGTTGGCTCTCGCGCCAGCCGCGCTCGATGCGCGCGGCCATCTCGGCGTGCTCGCGCTCCCATTGCGCCAGGGCCTGCGGGCAGTTGACGCGGTCGAGCTTGCCCTCCAGCGCGGTGCCCCGGCGCGAGGTCAGGAACTCCAGCAGCTTCTGCTCCAGCGCCAGCAGTTGGGGCTCGACGGGGTCGATCCACACCACTGGTGCAAGCGCGGCGGCCGCAGCACCGGGGGCCGCTTTGGTGGCTGTGAAGCGTGCGGCCACCCATTCGGGCAGCGTGGCGGCGCCCAGCGCCTTGCGCGCCTCGTCCAGCGAGGCGATCGGCCGTGCCGGCTCGAAGTTGGCCACCAGGTGGCGATAGAAATGATTCAGCAGCCAGGCACGTACCGGCGCGGCATCACCGCGCGCTTCGCTGCGCGCGATGATGCCCGCCTTCAGCCGATCGGCGTTGAGTGCGTTGCGCGGGGCGTAGCCGGTCGTCCGGGCGGTGCGGCTCATTTCCAGAACTGCCACCACGACTTGCCGGACGCTGCACCGGCACCCCCGCGCTGGTACGACGCCAGCAGCGCTTTCATGGCGTCGTAGTCCTGGCTGGCGGATGCATTGTCGCGCGGGTTGCAGTCCATCGAGCGCTGGCACAGGGCCGCGGCTTCATCAAAGCGCTCCAGCGCACCCATGACCTGGGCGGCCTTGGCCAATGCCCAGTAATCGTCGCAGACACGCACCTGCGGCTCCAGGCGGTTCCAGTAGGTCGTTGTCTCTTCCGCCAGGGCCTGCCCCATGTAAAGCAGCACGCGCAGGCGCGCGCCCAGCGCACCGGATGTCAGGGCATCTTCGCTCTCGCCGTTCTCCTGCTGCCAGTGCGCCAGACGCTCCAGCCAGATGGACATTTCGTGCGGTCGTCCCAGCGTCAGCAGGGCATGCGCCACATCGCCTACGTAATCGTTCGGCTCGTGCCGGCTGTAGCCGTAGTCGGCCGAGAAATTCCAGAGCGCCTCGGCGGCGTCCAGCACACCGGCGTGATCTTCCTGTTCGATACGTGAGCGCAGGATGCCGTCGTAGTGCTCGGCAAACGGGCTGGCAGCGATGCCGCGCCGGTGCAGTTCGACGGCGTCGTCGTAGCGGCTTTCGTAGTAGCGGTACTGGATAGCGAGGTTGTTGCAGAGCATCGAATACAGGTGCGCGCACGCGTCGTACGGATGCCCGGCGCCGGTCGCGAAATAGCGCTCCATGCGAGCCTGCGCCTGCTCGTAGACGGTGCACAGCAGCTTGCGATACAGCTTCTGCGCCTCATCCTGCTGCTTGGCCGGCAGATCATCGAGCTGCTCTTCATATTCGTTGTCGACGGTCACGGCAAAGGCGTAGCCCCACAGGCCGCTGGGCACCGCCGGCACCGGCAGCCGGAGCGCTTCCAGCAGCCCCAGCGAGCGGGCGCGCGCATGGAAGAGGGAGTACGCCGTGCGGTTGTCCTCCATCTCGGTTTCGTGCGTGGCAGCCAGTAGCTGAGCCGCTTCGGTGGTCGGGTCGATGCGCCCCGCCATACCGTTGCGCACCGCCATCAGGCGCGTGGTCCAAGGGTGCTTGGGGGCGCGGGCCTCGGCCAGCGCATGGGCCGCAACCACGACCTCGGGCAACGCCTCTTCCGCATCTTTGCCGTCCAGCGCGGCAAACAGCGCGCGGTGCACGTCGGAGCGCTCTTGCAGCGCCGGGCCGTGCCCTCGCGCCAGTTGCACGAAGCGCTCGAAGGTCTCGTCCAGATGACAGGCACGCAAGACACACAGCGCCCACCAGACCGAGGTGTCTGCCGGATCGGCCAGGCGCGCGCTCACGATAGGCGGCAAGCCTTCCCACATGCCGGTTTCCACTTGGTAGATGTGGAAAAAGGCACGCTGTCCGGCCTCGTCAAAGCGGCCGGCCTCGATCAGCCATTCGAGTTCGTATTCGATAAAGTCGTCGCTGCCGTCGGACGACAGGCTGTAGCGTGCGGCGGCACAAGCCTGTAGCGCGCCGGCCAGATCGCCCTGCTTGCGCTTCGCGCGTGCCCCCAGGCGAGCCAGGCGGACTTCCGCCTCGCGGCGGCGTGGCAGTGACCAGTCGGCCGTGAGCGCCGTCACCGGCTGTGCGAAGGCGGCCAGGTGGTCCGGCACGATCTCGATCAGCGCATCGCCCAGGCGCAGCCAATCGTTTTCGTCGACATCCTGATCCGGGGCGGCGGTCTGCAGCGCAGCGATGCTGGCCTCGGCCGCAGCACGTGCCTCGGCAAGCTGCTCATGGCGGGAATACGCCCAGGCGCGGCGGCGGTGATGGTCGGCCGTATCCCACGCGCGGAACGCCGCTCGGCCCGGAATGGCCTGATCGATGGCCTCACGTAGGTCGATGGTCGGCAACGCGACGGCGAATGCGGCGTATTCCAGCTGATCGAACACGCGCAATTGGCGATACGCATCAGCGTCAAGATCGGGCCGCTCGCGGACGATGGTGTGCATCTCAGCCAGCGCTTGCAGAGCGGCAGCTTCGTCGCGCAGGTAACTGGCCATCTGCAGCCGATACAACGCAAGCTGCATCTGCACGCCGGTCTGGGCATCTGCGGGCGCGGCGGCCAGTACGGCAGCACCATCGCCATCGACCACGGCGCGCGCCGCAGGCGTATCGCCTGCGCGCATCCACAGCGTGTGCAGGCGGTCGACCGCATCGAGCGTATCGGCACGCAAGGGCTTGGCGCGCAGCCGCGCCAGCAGATCAGCCGCTTCGCTCGAATCGCTTTCTTCCAGATCGGCTTCTAGGCGGTCGAGCAGTTGTTCAAGTTGCGCGCCACTCAGGGCATCGCGATCGGGCGTCATCTCGTCTTCTCCGGAGGGAACGCCGCGCAGCTTAGCGCCCACCCGGGTGAGACTCAGTTAAGGTTTGGTAATACCGCCCGCGCTGAAACGACGTGCAAGCAAGACGTCAGGCGCGCCCCTTCCAGGGCACCGCGCGCGCTTCGATGGCGCGCATGGCCAGATCGAACGCCCAGGCAATTGCACCGATCAGCACAATGCCCATCACCACCAGATCGGTGCGCAGAAAGCTCGACGCATTGAGCACCATCTGCCCCAGGCCAACGGTGGCGGCCACCATCTCTGCGGCCACCAGCGTGGTCCAGCCAAAGCCGATGGCGATGCGCAAGCCGGTGAGGATTTCCGGCAGCGCCGCCGGCAGGATCACGTGCCGCACGACCTGCGTGAAACTCGCACCCAGCGCATAGGCGGCGTTGATCTGCTCGCGCGTGGCGCTGCGCACGCCGGCGCGCGCGGCCATCGCAATCGGTGCAAAGCACGCCAGGTAGATGACGACGATCTTCGCGCGCTCATCGATGCCCAGCCAGATGACCACCAGCGGCAGGTAGGCTAGCGGTGGCAGCGGGCGATAGAACTCGATGGGCGGGTCGAGCAAGCCGCGGGCGGTGCGCGATACGCCCATCGCCAGGCCGACCGGCACAGCGGTGACAGCTGCCAACGCAAATGCGCCGAACACGCGCAATGCGCTCCAGCCCAGATGGGCAGCCAGTGGCTGACCGCCCTGGATATCGCCGCGCCATGCATCGAGGAAGGCGTGGCCGACGGCCTGTGGCGACGGCAGGAATAGCGGCGGGACCCAATGAAAGGTCGTTGCTGCCCACCACAGCAGCAGCAACGCGCCCACCGAAAGCAGGCTCAACCCCAGCGCACTGCCCTCGCCGGGCAAACGGTAGCCGCGCAGCTTGCGCGGCGGTTGAACGGAAGGCGCCGCCGTCTCAACGGGGACGCTTTTGAACACTGCCGTTTCGATCGCGCTCATGCGGCCAACTCCTCGGGGGCACGGTGGATCAGCGCCAGCACACGCTCACGCCACGCAATGAATTCCGGCGACGACTTCACCGCCCGTGCATCTGCGCCCGCCAGCGCCTGCCGCGAGAACGGCAGATCGAACGTCTGCACAATCCGCCCCGGCGACGGCGACATCACCACCAGCCGCGTCGCCAGGAACAGCGCTTCTTCCACGTCGTGCGTGATGAAGAACACGGTGGTGCCCGTGCGTTGCCACACATCCAGCACTAGCGTCTGCATGGTCTCGCGCGTGAAGGCGTCGAGCGCGCCCATCGGCTCGTCCATCAACAGCACGCGCGGCTCGGTCGCCAGCGCGCGGGCAATGCCGACGCGCTGCTGCATGCCGCCTGACAGGGCGTACACGGGCGAGGTGGCATGTGCCTCCAGACCGACCAGCCGCAGCAGTTCGAGCGCCCGTGCGTGGCGCGTCTTGCGGTCCAGGCCGCGCAGCTTCAAGCCAAGGGCCACGTTGTCGCGCACGTTCAGCCAAGGCATCAGACCATAACGCTGGAACACCACGCCGCGCTCGGCGCCGGGGCCATCCACCTCGCGCCCATCGAGCAGGATCTGCCCCGCCGTCGGCGCGACAAAGCCGGCCAGGCAGTTCAGCAGCGTGGTCTTCCCGCAACCCGAGGCCCCCAGGGCAACAACGAACTCGCCAGCATTGATCGACAAGTCCACGCCGCCTAAGGCTTGTGTGGTGCGGCCGCGCGCATCGGTGTAATCGACGCGCAGGCCGCGGACTTCAATGCGGCTCATCGCGATGCGGTTGCAACGGCTTTGGTGCCGCTGGCCACGCGCTGCACAAAGCGCGAATCGATGGTCGCACCGTAATCGGGCAGCACCGCCTGGATCGTGCCCTGCGTCTTCAGGAACTGCGCGGTCGCCAGCAGCGATTGCGCCGCACCCGACTGCGCGCCACCGCCCAGCCAACGCTTGGAAGCCTGCTCCACAGCATCCGGGAAGGCATACAGCGCCAGGCTTGCCGGCACGTCCGCCGCAGCGGCACCCGAGGTCTTGGCCACCGCGGCCACCTGCGGCGAGGTCACCGTCCAGGCAGCTTTGTTGTCGCGATAGGCGGCATCGGCCTTGGCCAGCACCTCGACAAACTTGGCGATGAACTCCGCGTTATCACGCGCAAACTTACGGTCTGCCACGAAGCCATCGAAAGTCGACTTGCCGGTGGCGGCAGCGATCTTGCCCGAGGTGGTCAGCACCGTGCCGTTCTTTTTCACCTTGGCGAGCACCGGATCCCAAATGAAGGCGGCATCCACGTCACCCCGGTCCCACGCGGCAGACAGCTCCTGCGGGCGCAGGTTGACGACCTTCACGTCGCGCGGGTCCAGCCCGGCCTGCTGGAGCGCCACCAGCGCGTGGAAGTGCGAAGTCGACACGTATGGCACGCCCAGCGTCTTGCCCTTCAAGTCCGCCACGCGCGTCACGCCGCTGCCGTTGCGGGCAACCAGTGCTTCGGCATCATTGATGTTGTCGAGAATCCAGAACAGCGAGAGATCCACGCCCTGCGATACGCCGGCCGCAATCGGACTCGACCCTGCCTCGCCAATCTGTACGGAACCCGACGCGATGGCGCGCACCACATCGGCGCCGCTGCCGAGCTGACGGTAAGTCACCTTGTAGCCGGTGGCGCGCTCAACCTCGCCGGTGGCCTGGGCGTAGCGCCAGGGCAGCACCATGTCCTGATAGGCGATGACGACCTCGCGGTCCGCCGCGCGTGCCGGTGCGGCACCAAACAACGCCAACGAAACGGCTGCGGTCAACGCCGCAGCCAGCAAACGGGGAAGAGAGAAACCAGCCATGGAAGACTCCGGCAAAAGAAGAACGCGCACATGCGCCGGAGTCGATTGTGGGAGACGGCAGACCGCGCTGTCGTCGAAGAAAATCGGCTGAGCTTATGCAGCCCGCATGCAGACCTAAACTCGGTAGATCAATATTGGCTGAGCGTGCTCGACAGCAGCTTGGCGGTGATGTCCACGATGGGGATCACGCGCTCATACGCCATGCGCATCGGCCCGATCACACCGAGCGTGCCGACGATCTTGCCGTCGACCTCGTACGGCGCGGTGATGACAGCCATGTCTTCGTGCGGCACGAGGCTGCTTTCGCCGCCGATGAAGATCTGCACGCCCTCGGCGCGGCTCGATACATCCAGCAGCTGCAGCAGCCCGGTCTTCTGCTCGAACACGGCAAACAGGCGCCGCAGCTTGTCCATGGAGGAAGACAGGTCTTCCACATCCAGCAGCTTGCGCTCGCCGGAGATCACCACTGGCTCTTCGTCCGACGCGGCACTGCTGCCCGCCTCCACCGCCGCCTGCATCAGCGAGGTCATGTCGGCCTGCAGCACCGACAGCTCGCCGCGCAGGCGCTCGCGCACGGCGTCGAAGGTCAGGCCGCCGTAATGCGCGTTGATGTAGTTGGCCGCCTCCACCAGTTGCGACGGGGTGTAGGGCGTATCGGTATGGATGATGCGGTTCTGCACGTCGCCCTCGGGCGTGACGACGATCAGCAGGATGCGGTTTTCCGACAGCCGCAGGAATTCGATCTGCCGGAACGCGTGCGAGCGGCGCGGCGTCATCACCACGCCGGCAAACTGCGACAGGTTGGACAGCGTCTGCGCCGCCGCCGCAATCACCCGCTGCGACGACTCCGACCCGTGCGACGCCAACTGCGTGCGCACCTGCTCGGCAATCACGCCGGCCATCTGCTGCGCCATGCGGTCGTGCGCGCCGAGTGCTCCCATCGCGTCCAGCGGGCTGGCCGTCAGCATGGTGTCGACGAAGAGCCGGTAGCCGCGCGGCGTCGGAATGCGCCCGGCCGAGGTGTGCGGGCTGGCGATGAAACCCATCTCCTCCAGGTCGGACATCACATTGCGGATGGTGGCCGGCGACAGATCAAGCCCCGAATACTTCGACAAGGTGCGCGAGCCCACGGGCTGGCCCTCGGCGATGTACCGTTCGATCAGGGTCTTGAGGAGGATGGTGGCGCGCTTATCCATGATTCTTCGATTTTACGCAAAATCGACTGCAACCAGCGGGTGACGTTGGCGTTTCTCGCCAAACAACGTCAAACGTAGCGGGGGTCATATCGATATGGTGTAATGCGCGCATGTCGATTCCCCCGTCCGCCGTGGCCTCGAAACCTCCTGCTGCCTTGTCTGCCTCGCCTTTCAAGACCGTCGCACTGGTCGGCCGGTATTCGGCCGCCAACATTGCCGGCCCACTCATGGAGTTGGCGTCGTGCATTGCCGCGCGCGGGCATGACATCGTGTTCGAGCGCGAAACGGCGCTCAATATCGGTGTGCAGGATTACCCTGCCCTGCCGCCCGAAGAAATGGCCCGCCAGGCCGACGTGGCCGTGGTGCTCGGCGGCGATGGCACGCTGCTCGGCATCGGCCGTCACCTGGCCGGCGCCAGCGTGCCCGTGATCGGCGTCAACCACGGGCGGCTCGGCTTCATGACCGACATCCCGTTCGACGACGTGCACACCGTGCTGCCCGACATGTTGTCTGGCCGCTACGAAGCCGAAACCCGCACGCTGCTGCAATCCCAGGTCGTGCGCGACGACGAGGTCATCTTCTCCGCCCTGGCCTTCAACGACGTGGTGGTCAACCGCTCGGGCACCTCAGGCATGGTCGAGCTGGCCGTGTCAGTGGATGGCTTCTTCATGTACAACCAGCGCTCGGACGGCCTGATCGTCTCCACGCCCACAGGGTCGACGGCGTATGCGCTGTCCGCCGGCGGGCCGATCCTGCACCCGGCGCTCTCGGGGCTGGTGCTGGTGCCCATCGCACCGCATTCGCTGTCAAACCGGCCGATCGTCATTCCGCAGGATGCGGAAGTGGTCATCCAGGTCACCAGCGGGCGCGATGCCAGCGTCAACTTCGACATGCAGTCGCTCACCTCCCTGCTGCCGGGCGACCGCATCGTGGTGCGCCGTTCCGAGCGCACCGTGCAACTGCTGCACCCGGTCGGCTACAACTACTACGCCACGCTGCGCAAGAAGCTGCACTGGCACGAGTACCCGACTGAAGACAACCGGCTGTAACCCAAACACCGTCCCACGCACCATGCTGCGCAGCCTCACCATCCGCGATTTCGTCATCGTCCACGCGCTGGACCTCGACCTGGCCGACGGCTTTACCGTATTCACGGGCGAAACCGGCGCGGGCAAGTCCATCCTGATCGACGCATTGGCGCTCACGCTGGGCGAGCGCGCCGATGCCGCCGTCGTGCGCGAAGGCGCGCCACGCGCTGACATCACGGCTGAGTTTGACGTGCATCCGCACGTGGCCGCCTGGCTGGAAGCGCACGAGCTGCACGATGACGAAGGCGTGATCCTGTTGCGCCGCACGGTCGACGCTGCCGGCCGCAGCAAGGCCTTTATCAACGGCGCGGCGGTCACGCTGGCGCAACTGCGTGAAGTGGGCGAGCAACTGGTCGACATTCACGGCCAGCACGCACATCAACTGCTGCTGAAGACGGACGCGCAACGCAGCCTGCTCGACGCCCACGCCGGCCTGGAAGGCAGCGTGCGCGTGGTCAGCGAGCACTATCGCGCATGGCACGCCGTGGTGCGCCTGCGCGAAGCCGCCGAGCAGCAATCGCGCGAAGCACAGCTTGAGCGCGAGCGCATCGAATGGCAGGTGAACGAACTGCAGAAGCTCGCCCCGCAACCTGGCGAGTGGGAGGACATCCAGGCCGAACACCATCGCCTGTCGCACGCCGCCAGCCTGATCGAAGGCACGCGCGCAGCGCTCGATGGCCTGTCTGAATCGGAAGGCGCCGTGCTCGCACAACTGGGGGCCACGCTCCACACGCTGCGCGAGTTGGCCGAGATCGACCCTGCGCTGGCCGACGTGCTGGCCGCGCTGGAACCGGCCGAGGTCCAGATTCAGGAAGCCGTGCATACGCTAGCCCGCTATGCCGACCGCGCAGAGCTGGACCCGGACCGCCTGGCCGAAGTCGACGCGCGCATGCAGGCGCTGCACACCATGGCGCGCAAGTACCGCGTTGCCCCCGAAACGCTGCCCGCCGAATTGGCTGAGCGCCAGGCACAACTGGCCGCGCTGCAAGCCGCATCCGACCTGGATGCACTGCAGGCGCAGGAAGCGCAAACCCACGCCGCCTACATGGTGGTCGCCCAGGCGCTGTCGCGCGCCCGCGCTAAAGCGGCACGCGAGCTGGCCGAAGCCGTGACCGGCGCCATGCAAGGCCTGTCGATGGCCGGCGGGCGCTTCGACATCGCGCTGCATGCGCTGGAGCAAGGCGGTGCGGCGGGGCTGGAGCAAATCGAATTCCTCGTCGCCGGGCATGCAGGTGTATCGCCACGCCCGTTGGCAAAAGTCGCTTCGGGCGGCGAACTGGCGCGGATCAGCCTGGCGATTTCCGTGATCGCCAGCGAGGCGAGCCCGACCCCCACGCTGATCTTCGACGAGGTCGATTCCGGTATCGGCGGCGCAGTGGCTGAGGTTGTCGGCCGGCGCCTGCGCGAATTGGGCACGCGCCGCCAGGTGCTGTGCGTGACCCACCTGCCGCAGGTGGCCGCGCTGGCCAATCACCACATCCAGGTCGCCAAGCAGACGGTGGCCGGCAGCACGCGTTCCGACCTGGTGGTGCTGGACGCCACCAGCCGCGTGGATGAAATCGCCCGCATGCTGGGCGGTGCGTCGCTAACCGACACTACACGCCGCCACGCCGACGAGATGCTGGCCGCCGGCCGCGCCCAACCGGCACCGGCGCCTGCCGCACGTAAATCGCGGCGCGTGGCGCAGTGATCGCCTATACCGGAACCATTGCGGCCATCTCTGGCATGGCCGCTCCGGGGCCGCATGCTGCCAACACCAATGAACATATTCCAGGAGAACTTCATGGCCCCAAAGGCTGCCCGCCCTCGATCTCTGCTGTCGTCCGCCAAGCCTTTGCTGGCGGCAGCGCTTGGCTTGTGCCTGCTGGCGGCGTGCAAGTCGGTACCCGCAATTGATCCGGGCAAGCCGCCCGCCATGGACCCCGCTTCCGCCAACACCCAACCGCCAGCCTCGGTGTCGGCCGCGCACAACTTGGGCGACATCATTGTTGGCCTGAGCACGCCGACGACCTCTTCCACCGCCGTGCAGGGCGTACTGGACACGGCCGGCGCGCATGCAACGCCACGCCTGGCCTTTGCGGTGGTACGGCCGATGTCGGGCGGGTTCTGGGTTGTACGCGCCAGCTCGGGCGATGCAGCGGCCACGCTGGATGGCGCGGTCGCGGCCTTGCGCTCTGCGCCCGGCGTTGCGTCGGCCGACCCGGATCGTGTGCTGAAGATCCAGCGCTGAGCCGCTAAAGGCGACGCGGTGCGATTCAGCACCGCTCACACCAGACCTCCACAGTGTGAAAAACGGATGGGCCCAATTCTGGGCCCATCGCGCCTTGTAGCGGGCGCATGTCCTGCTAGGGCGCCAGCAAACAGGCGCGCTTTCCCCCACCCTTAGCAATCGAGTTTCTGCCATCACAGGCGGGCAGGTCGCGTGCTACCTTTGGTTTTGTGTAACGTACTGTCAAGAATCGCATCCTGATGACGTTTCTGATGACGACAAGATAGATGCCTCGGAGCGCGCACTGATGACACACCCCTCCTTTCGGTTGAAGTCCTGGCTCCGTGCAGGCGCCAGCGTCGCCGGTATCGCCTGGTTGATGGGCGGCCCCCCTGCCGTGGCCGCCACGCCGCAACCGCAGTACACGGGCGACCTGATCATCAAGTGGCGCGACGACACCAGCGGCACACGCAAGACGCTATCGGCGGCGGAATCCGGCAACCGGCTGCTGTCAGTCGCGCAAACCGCGGGCAGCACGCTGCAAGTCAAACGCACGTTGGGCACGCAAGCGCAGCTCATGCACACCGGCTTGACCAACGCCGCCAGTATTGAAGCCACCGCCGCCAAGATCGCGCAGGACGCGCGCGTGGCCTATGTAGTGCCGGATCGCATCCTGCGGCCCAGCACCATCCCCAACGACCCGCGGTTTGCCACGCAGAACAATCTCGCCTCGCCGACGCTCGTGCCGGGCGGCATCAACGCGGCGGCGGCATGGAGCATCACGCAGGGCTCGAGCAACATCGTGGTGGCGGTCGTCGATACCGGCTATACCGATCACCCGGACCTGGTCGGCAAGATCCTGCCCGGCTACAACTTCATCTCCGACCCTGCCCGTGCGGGCAACTCGTTTGGCCGAGGAACGGACGCGCATGATCTGGGCGACGGCGTGACTTCGGCCCAGGTTTCCACCATTTCGGGCTGCACCAGCAGCGACGTTGCCAACAGCAGTTGGCACGGCACCGAGGTCAGCAGCGTGCTGGCGGCCAACACCAACAACGCGCTCGACATTGCCGGCGTGGGCTGGAACACCCGGATCGTGCCGGTGCGCGTGTCGGGCAAGTGCGGCGCACTGCTGTCCGATACGGTGGACGGCATGCTGTGGGCCGGCGGCATCGCCGTATCAGGTGTGCCCACCAATGCCAACCCAGCGCGCGTGGTCAACGTGAGCCTGGGCAGCACGGGCGCGTGCTCGGCGGCCGAACAGGACGCAGTGAACCGGTTGGCGTCGATCGGCACCACCGTGGTGGCCGCCTCGGGCAATGAAGCTGCACAAAACGCCGACGCGCCGGCCAACTGCACGGGCGCGATCGCCGTCACGGCGCACGTGGACAGCGGCGAAAACGCCAGCTATGCCAACGTCGGCTCACAGGTTGCGCTGTCGGCGCCAGGCGGCGGTTGCGCCAATTCGCAGGCGACCAGCGGCGGCTGCACGGGCACCACATCGGTCATCCAGGCCGACTCCAACGATGGCGCGCAAACCCTCGGCAACTACGTCGTCAAATCCGTGGCGGGCACGAGCTTCTCCACACCGGAAGTGGCCGGCACCATCGCGCTGATGTTGAGCGTGCAGCCGCAGTTGTCGAACCCGCAGATCCTGGCCGGTCTGCAACAGACAGCGCGCCCGCACCCAAGCGGCACGTATTGCGCCGTCAATACCGGCGTGTGCGGCGCAGGCTTGCTGGATACCGCAGGCGCAGTGGGTTACGCCCAGCGTACGACGCCCGCCGGCATTGGCAACGGTACGGCAAGCTCAGGCAGCACTGGTGGCACAAGCGGGAGTAGTAGTGGCGGCGGCGGTGGCGGCGGTGCCGTCCCGCTCGCAGGGGCAGCGCTGATGCTGGCGTTGGGACTCGCCTGCCGACGCAAGCGCTCTGCGCCGCAGTAACAACGTCTTCAGATTGACCGAGACCGCCTCCCATGTGGAGGCGGTTTTCTTTTGCGTCTTATCCGCATATCAGGACTTCCACTTAAGCCCAGCTAGACCACCTCGCCTCCATTCTTTTTGACAATGCATCCATAAATTCATCGATTCTTTACAAAAAAAGGACTGCTCAGATGAAGACGATGGTTTCCGGGGGTGTGGCTCGTGCGCTGGTGGCGCTCGGGTTGGTGTCGTATCACGCAGCACCCGTGCTGGCAGCTGAAAAATCGACCACGTTCAATACACAGTTGCAGTGGGTCACCCAGTTGATCGTCAAGGAAAAAGCGACCACCTCTGGGGCGTTGACACTGCAATCCACATCGGCAGGCGGCGTCGACAATCCGGCGGATACGATGACCGTGCAACGCTGGTCAGCCACAGCGCAATTGCCCATGACGTATAAGCGTGCAATGTCGGGCGGCGCCCATGTGGTGACCCTGCCCAGGATCATGACGCTGGATGACGCACAAACCGTTGCGCAGCGCATGGAAGCCAGCGGCCAGTTCGAATACGTGTCGCCCGATCGCATCCTGCGGCCAATGGCGCTGGCCACCGACCCGCTGTTCAGCCAGCAATGGAACCTGCTACCCGGCACCAGCGTGGCTGGCGGCGCCAACGTGACGTCCGCCTGGGACACCACCACCGGCGCGCCCACCGTGGGCATCGGGATCGTCGACACCGGCATCCGCGCAGACCACGCGGACTTTGCCGGCACGAACTTCGGTATCGGCCGCAACTTTGTCAGCAGCAACGCAATGGCGGGCGCCATCGACCGCAAGACCGGCGCCGCCATCCCCAGCGGGTTCGTCAACAACGGCGCCAACAATGGTGCCGGCAATGTCGACCCGTCCGACCCCGGTGATTGGATCAGCGCCGCCGATGCCGCGTCCTTCCCGACGCTCTGCGGCAGCCAGAGCAACAGCAGCTGGCACGGCACCTTCGTGACCGGACAGATAGCGGCACAGCGCAACAACGGCATCGGCATTGCGGGCATCGCACCGGGCGTGCGCGTGCAGATGGCGCGGGCGCTGGGAAAGTGCGGCGGCGTGACGTCCGACATCATGGACGCGATGACGTGGCTGGCCGGCGGCGCGGTCCCCGGTGTCATCAGCAACCCAACGCCGGCCAAGGTCATCAGCATGAGCCTGGGGGGATCGGGGGCCTGCTCCGCACTGGAGCAAAGTCGGATCAATGCGGCGCGCGCGCTAGGGGTCACCATCGTGGTGGCGGCCGGCAATGAGTCCGGGCCGGTGGATGCTCCCGCCAATTGCGCGGGTGCCATCGCCGTCACGGCCCACACGCGGGAGGGCGACAATGCCTGGTACGCCAACGTGGGCGCGCAAACCGCCATCAGTGCGCCCGGCGGCGGCAGGGGCACGGCCATCTCGGGCACAGGCAGCACCATCGTGTCGCTGTCCAACAGCGGCGCTACCGCACCCATAGCCTCGCCCAGCGGGGACACCTACACCAACGACATGGGCACATCGATGGCCACGCCGCATGTGGCTGCGACCGCCGCGCTCATGCTGTCGGTCCAGCCTGCGCTGATGCCTGACGACATCACGGCGATCCTCAAGCAGTCGGCCCGCCCCTTCCCAACAGGCACTTATTGCAGCACGCACCCCGGCGTATGCGGCGCTGGCATGCTCGACGCCGGCTCAGCCATCGCGCAGACGCAGGGCCAGCCGACCGTGCACGTTGGCGCATCAGCTTCGAGCGTTTCCACCAGCGCCAATGTCACACTCACAGCCATCAGCGGCCCCGGCTATGGACGAAGCGCTGGTAACCCGATCTGGGCGCAGACAGCAGGCACGCCCGTCTCGCTGACGACCTCCGCGCCCGATGCCAACGGCAACAGCACGGCCACCTTCACGCCAGCCGCGGCCGGGGTCTACAGCTTTAGCGTTGCGTTGACCAACAACGCGGGCATCACAGCCAGCGACACCGTAAGCGTCACCGTGACGGGAGCGCCCACGTCGCCCGGCACCGATACGGGGGCCAGCACGGGAGCTTCGTCGGGCGGTGGGGGGGGCGGTGGGGCAATCGGATTCGCCTATGCGGCGCTATTGCTTGCAGCAAGCCTCGCGCATCGGCTTGGACGCAGCGCCCGTTAAGCGAAGGCCGGCCCGTTTCACGTTGCCCCCTCAAGCGTGGGGTTGCATCCCCTAGTACCCCATCGTGTCGGCCTCTGTGGAATTGTAAGAAATTTTCAATTCCGTATTTAGTTCTTTTTTCAGTGCCGCATCATCACTATTGAGATAATTCCGCCTCTTTTTGTTACAACAATAGGACTTCTCAAATGAAGGCGATTGTCTCCGGGGGGATGGTCCGTGCGCTGATCGCGCTCGGACTGGTTTCGTATCACGCTGTTCCGGCGCTTGCCGTCGGTCAGACAGCAAACGTTGGCGCCCAAACGCAATGGGTGTCGCAGCTGATCGTCAAGGAAAAGAGCGGCTCGAGCGGCACGTACCAGTTGCAATCGGCAGCTACGCGCGTGGATGTCGCGACAGTGCAACGCTGGTCGGCCGCCGCGCAATTGCCGATGACGTACAAGCGCGCCATGTCGGGCGGTGCCCATGTGGTCACGCTGCCGCAAACCATGTCGGCGGCGGACGCTCAAGCCGTGGCACAACGCATGGAAGCCAGCGGCCAATTTGAATATGTGGCGCCTGATCGGATCTTGCACGCCGCTTCCACGCCGTCCGATCCGTTGTTCCAATACCAATGGAACCTGTTGTCCAAGACCGGCACGGTCAACAACGTCGTCACCGTCAGCAGCATGGCGCCCGCCAATGGCGCGACAACGGTGGGTGGTGCCAACGTGACCACCGCCTGGGACACGACCAAAGGGGCGAGCAGCGTCAACGTTGCCGTGCTCGATACCGGTATTCTTCCGGGCCACCCCGACCTGTCTGGGGCGCAGATCAAGCAGGGTTACGACTTCGTCACGGACCCATTTATGAATAACAAGGGCGGCACCGGGCGTAGCAGCGACCCGACCGACCCGGGCGACTGGGTCACCAGCGCAGATATCACCAACAACTCGACGATATGTGGCGGCCGGTCGCCTTCTGACAGCTCCTGGCATGGCACGTTTGTCACCGGCCAGCTCATCGCACAACACAACAGCAAAGGCGTCGCCGGTATTGCCCCGGGCGTCAGCCTGTTGATGGCACGCGTGCTGGGCAAATGCGGCGGCGCCACCTCCGACGTGGTCGATGCGCTGACATGGGCCACGGGTGGCACCGTCTCTGGCGTCACCACGGTCAATACGTCGCCCGCCAAGGTCGTCAACATGAGCCTGGGCGGCGTCGGCAGTTGCGACACCCCCACGCAAAACGCTATCTCGGCAGCGCGTGCTCGCGGTGCTGCCATCGTGGTGGCTACCGGCAATGATGGCAACACGACCATTGGCACACCCGCCAACTGCGCAGGCACCATCGCCGTCACCGCACATACCTTCGAAGGCGACAGGGCCAGCTACGCCAACGTCGGCACCGGCACGACACTGAGTGCGCCTGGCGGTGGCAACGGTTCGGTGGTCAGCGGTCTGGGGGCACTGGTACCGTCGCTGACGAACGACGGCACAACCACGGCCACCACCTACAATTACACCGCGGAAGGCGGCACCTCGATGGCCACGCCGCACGTGGCAGGCGTCGCGGCGCTGCTGCTGTCGATCAACAATGCCCTGACACCGGCACAGATCACGACCATCCTTCAACAGTCGGCACGTCCGTTCCCGGCCGGCACCTACTGCGCCACGCACGCGGGCGTGTGCGGGGCCGGCATGCTCGACGCCGGCGACGCTGTATCCGTGGCATCAGGTAAGCCGCTGGTGCATGCCGCGACCTCGGCAAGCTCGATCACCGCAAACAATGCCGTTACGCTGACCGCCTCCGGCACCCCCGGCTTCGGCAGCACCACGGCGAGCGTGCAGTGGACGCAAACGTCTGGCCCGACGGCCTCTCTGACGACTGCCGGGCCGGACACCAACGGCAATTACACGGCAACGTTCACGCCGACTGCGGCGGGCACCTACGCCTTTAACGTCACATGGACGAACGGCACGGGCGGCACCGCCACCGATTCAACGCAAGTGAGCGTGGCGGCGGCTCCGGCCTCCGGCGGCGGCACGGGCGGCGGTAGCACTGGTGGCAGCACTGGCGGCGGCAGCACCGGCACCACCACGCCCGCAACCACCTCCAGCAGCGGCGGTGGCGGTGGCGGCGCGATCGGCCTGGGCGGCGCAGCACTGCTGCTGGCTGCAGGCTTGGCTGGCCGTCGGCGTCGTGTGAAATAAGCCTGTTGTTTCTCTCCGCCCGCGCCTTTTTCTGGCGCGGGCGGGCATTCTCCCCTCCCCCGCCCCACCCCTTCCGGCGCCCTGCTGCTCACATACGCAGCCGCTTGCCGCGAGCGCGCCACTCCCCCAATACCCAGATCAGTAGCCCGCTCGCCGCGCCAAAGGCATGTGCGATACGCACCACGCCAAAGCCCCAGTGCGGGTCATAGGCAATGGGCGACAGCCACGATTGCTCGAACCACACCTTCACCAGCACGCCCGCACACAGCAGCAAGCCGATCCAGCGTGAGAAGCGGTCGCCGGTGTCTTCCGCCGATTCTGTAAGCGGCCGCAGCAGGCGCAGCCCACCCCAGGCAGCAAGACCATGCAACGCGCCCGAGAGCCCGCCGTACCACTGCACCCCCGGCTGACTGAGCAACGCAATCTGTACCAGCACACCGCACACCACAAGCACGCCAACGATGGCCTGTGGCAGCAGCACGCGCGCCAGCAGCAAGATCAGCCCCGCTGCCGCCATCCCGTCGCCCAGCCAGTGCCACATATCGAGGTGGACCCACATGGCCGTGACGATGCGCCACCACTGGCCCGCGCACACGGCATCGCGCTGATACAGCCCGATGGCATGCAACCACGGTACGAACGAGAACGCGGCCGACAACGCAGCCACACCCAGGCACGCAGCCCAGGTATGCACCGCGTGCAGACGCCCGCTCATCCTGCGTGTGAGCTGGACGACGCGGGCGCGGTGCCGAACACCTGCTCCCACAACGCCCGCACGTGGGCGGCCTCGTGTGCACAGGTACCCGCAGGGACACGTGCAGCAGGTTGCCCATCCAGCCGCAACTTGTGCTGGCGTGCGCGGAAATCGCGGTAGGCATCGGCCACCTGCGCTGCCCGCGTGGCATCGATCAACCCTAGCTCGCCCGCCATGTGCAACAGCGCGATGTTGCCTTTGTTACGGGTGAGTTCAGCATGCGCAGCGCTATGCAGCAGCACCAAAAACTGCACGGTGAACTCGATATCGACCATGCCGCCGCGGTCGTGCTTGAGGTCGAACAATTCCGTGGGGTTGGCGTGGCCTTCCAGCACGCGCTCACGCATCGCCACGATCTCGTCGCGCAGCGGACCAGCCTCGCGCGCCTGCCGCAGCACAGCGGTGCGCAGCGCTTCAAAGCGCGCGCCGATCTCCGCGTCGCCCGCGCAGAAGCGCGCGCGCGTCAGCGCCTGGTGTTCCCACACCCACGCAGCGTTGTCCCCCTCACGCATCTGGTAACGGCGGAAGGCTTCGAAGTGCGTCACCATCAGGCCGGCCGCGCCGTTCGGACGCAGGCGCGTGTCCACATCAAACAGCGTGCCGGCGGCGGTATGGCTGGTCAGCCAGGTGATGAGCTTGCGCGCGAACGACGCATACACCTCGGGCGCACGTTCGTGGTCGTCGTCGTAAAGGAAGATGATGTCGAGGTCCGACGCATAACCAAGCTCCTTGCCGCCCAGGCGCCCATAGGCCACCACGGCAAAGCGCGGCACCTCGCAGTGGCGCGTGGACACCTGCTTCCACACGGTCTCCAGCGTCAGGTCCAGCATCGCATCGGCCAGGTCAGAGAGCCGGTCGCTGATGTGCTCCACGCTGAGCATGCCCTGCAAGTCCTGCAGCAGGATGCGGAAAGTCTCCGCATGGTGCTCCTGGCGCAGGATGTCCATCTGCATCTCGACGTGGTCTTCGGCAGCGCGCAGCCGGTCGCGCACGCGCTCGCGGAAAGCGGGCCAGTCCGGGTCAGCCGACAGCGCCTCAACGTCGAGCAACTCGTCAAGCAGTTGCGGATGGCGCGTCAGATAGTCCGACGCCCAACGCGACGCGTGCAGCGTGTGGGCCACGCGCTCCAGCGCCTGTGGGTACTCGCACAGCAGCGAGAGATACGACGAACGCCGGCTGATCGCATCAAAAAAGTTCAGGAAGCGCGCGATGGTGACGTCCGAATCCGTCTGCCGCGCAGCGTGGTCGAGCGCGCGGTTGATCAGCAGGTCGAAACGCTGGCGGCTCACCTCGGTCAGCGCACGGTAGCGCGGCGAGTTGCGCGTCGCGCGCAGGCGTTCGAGCACGCCATCGGCGTCGGCATAGCCCAGGTCGGCAAGCTGCGCGCGGGCGGACTCGGTACGCTCGTCGTCAAGCAGATCGGCCTGCCAGATCGAGGCACACGGCGGTTGGCTGTCTTGTTTGTCAGAGAAGGTCTGCTCGAATTGCTGCGCCACTTCGTCCTGATAGGCCTCCAGCTTGGCAACCAGTGCGGCGTAATCGTCAAAGCCCATCATGCGGGCCACACGCAGTTGGTCTTCCGGCGCGCCCGGCAGGTTGTGCGTCTGCGCGTCTTCCACGTATTGCAGGCGGTGTTCAAGCTGGCGCAGGAAGCGATAGGCCTCGGTCAGGCGCGCAACCACGTCGTCGTCGATCAGGCCACGCTCGGCGGCGGCGCGCAGCACCTCTAGCGTGGGCCGCACACGCAGCCCGAAATCCTGCCCGCCGCGAATCAGCTGGAACACCTGCGCAACAAACTCGATCTCGCGGATACCGCCGCGCCCCAGCTTGATGTTCGGCGAGCGCGCATGCACCAGAGCGTCGCCTTCGCCCGGCTGTCGGTTGGCACCATTGCCGCGCTTGGCCGCCTCCGCGCGAATCTGCGCGTGCAGCGCGCGGATGGCGGCGATCACGCCGTAGTCCAGATAGCGCCGGAACACGAACGGCCCGGTCACGCGATCAAGCTGCTGGATCATGCGCGCTGCGTGCGGACTGGTCGGGTCGGTAATGACGCGGCCCTTGATCCAGGCGTAGCGCTCCCACTCGCGGCCCTGCACGACAAAGTATTCCTCCAGCATGCCCAGGCTGCAGGCCAGCGGCCCGGCATCGCCGTTCGGGCGCAGGCGCATGTCGACACGGAAGACGTAGCCGTCTTCGGTCACGTCGGCCAGCGCATTGATCAGGCGCCGGCCCAGCTTCGTGAAGTACTCGTGGTTGGACAGCGGACGCCGGCCGCCTTGCGTATCGCCGTCGTCGTCGTACAGAAAGATCAGGTCGATGTCGGACGAGACGTTCAGCTCGCGCCCGCCAAGCTTGCCCATGCCGACCACCACCAGCTCCTGCACCTCGCCCGAGGATTGCCCGATCGGCTGGCCGTGCAGCGCCTGCAGCTCCTGGCCGATCACGGAGATGGACGCACGCACGGCAAACTCGGCCAGATCCGTCATGCTGCCGGTCACTTCATCGAGCGTGGCCGTGCCGGACAGATCGCGCTCGATGAGCGTGGCGAAGACCTCGTTGCGCAGCAGGCGCAGTGCGCGCTTGAGCGCGGGCTCGATCTCCACGGCCGTGGCATCGAACAGTTCGGTAAAGCGCGCTGACAGCCAAGCTGCGTCAACCGGGCGCGCGGCGGCACTCTGCACACGCTCAGCCCAGCCCTCACGCGCCTGCGCCAAGCGCTGGACGTAACGGGAATAGGCCTGCGCATACGGCAACGCAGCAGAGGGGGCTTCCGGCGCACGGGCCGGGGCTTGCAGGTACGGCTGGGCAGACAAGGTGGAATCGGTCATGCGGGTCATGCGAACCATCAAGGGAGCTGCGAGGAAACGTCCATTCTCGCTGAAATGCGCGCGGGTCGGTCGGTGGTCACGCACTTTCACGGGCATCGGGCTGGCCTGCCACCCGGCGAGGGCTGCATCCGGGCTTCTCCAGGCTCCAAATGTGGCACTGCGCCACGAATATCGGATAATCCCGGTCATGCCCCGCCTGCCACAGCCCCCAGAATCGCCGAAGTCCGATGGCGGACACGCCAGCACCCTGTCCACCCGCCGGACAGGCCTGCGCGCCGTCAGCGCCACCTGGGCATGGATCGCGCGGCTGGCCGGCAAGATCGTCGGCGGCGTTCTTGCCTGCATCCGCGCGCCGATCTGGCGCAGGCTGTGGCGCACCCTGTGGAAAACGGTGGTCGCACTGGTTGTCCTGGCCATGGTCGGCATGGTGCTGGTGCGCTTTGTCTTGTGGCCGCGCGTGAGCGTGGCACGCGAATGGATGGAGCGCGAGGCGTCGAGCGCACTGCACGCCAACGTCGGCATCGGCTCGCTGGAAACTTACTGGGAAGGCTGGCACCCCGCCTTCCGCGCGCAGCGCATCGAAGCGCTTGACACCGCCGGCCGCCAGACCTTTGCCGTGCAGGACGTGCAGGCGCGGCTCTCGTGGCGCTCACTGCTGCGCATGCAGATCACGTTTGCCGCGCTGCACGCCAGCCGCGCCGACGTGCTGGTCCGCCGCACGCCCGAGGGTGCCCTGCTCGTAGCCGGCATGCCGCTTGGCCCCGACACCGGTGGTGACAGCAACTTCTTCGACCAACTGCTCTCCCAGGGCGACATCGACTTCCGCGAGGGCGCCGTGCGCTGGCTCGACGAGCAGCAGAAGCTGCCCGAAGTGGCACTGGGCAATGTGCACGTTCAATTGCGCAGCGGCCCGACCCGCCACCGGCTGGACGCCAGCGGCACGTCGCCCAGCCTCTTCAACGGCGCGATCAAGCTGCACGCCGATTTCCGCCATGAACTGCTGGCCCGCCCCGGCGATTGGCGGCACTGGCATGGCCAGGCCAACTGGCAGGTCGACACGCTGCAGCTGGCCGCGGTGCAGCGCTATGTGCCGGTGATGGCGGCCGCCAAGAGCGGCACCATCAGTTCAGACGGCTCGGTGGAGTTTGCCCACGGCGTCTTCACGCGCAGCCAGGCGCGGCTGACCGGCCAGCAGCTCGACCTGCAGATCCGGAAAGATCTCGACCCGCTCCAGCTGCGCAGCCTGCAGGCGCTCGCCACGCAGCAGCGCACCGCAAACGGCGAACACACACTGCGCATCGACACGCTGCTCTGGCAGCCGCTGAACCTGCCCGCCCAACCGGCGCCCGCGCCCGAACTGGCCGGCCCCGGCATCGAAGCCCCAGCCAACCCGGCCGGCACGCCACGCGGGCTGCGCAACGCAAGCGTCGGCTGGGCCCTGGATACACGCAACGAGCTGCGCAGTTTGCAGGTGAAGGCCACAACGCTGGATCTGACCGATCTGCGCAGCATTGCCACCGCCATGCCGCTGCCCGCCGGTGTGCTGGAGCCGCTGCGCGCCAAGCAGCCCGCCGGCCGCATCGACGATCTCGACATCAACTGGCAGCGCGATGTCTCCCGCTGGCGGCCAAATACGCCGGCGCCGGTGCACTTCACAGGGCGCGCCACGCTGCGGCAGGTGTCCTTTGGGCCCGGCGCACTGCCCGCCGTGCCGGCCGGTCACCACCCCGAGCCAGCCGTGCCCGGCGTTGAGAACCTCTCCGGCAACGCCGTCTTCTCTGACCAGGATGGGACACAGCGGGGCACGCTGCGCATCGATTCCTCCGATACCGCCCTGCTCCTGCCCGGCCTCTTCGATGAAGCACGGGTGCCGCTGGACCGCCTGCAAGGCACCTTCAACTGGACGTATCGCAAGCAGGAACTGATCGTCAGCAGCGACAACCTGACGCTCTCCAATGGCGATCTGTCGGCCCGGTTTGCGGGCAGCTACCGCCATGCGCCGGACACCAGCCATGTCGGCACCATCGACCTGAAGGGCACGCTGGAGCGCGCCACCGTCACACGTGTGCCGCGCTATCTGCCGCTGTCCGTCGGGCCGCATACGCGCGAGTACCTGGCGGGCGCCCTGCAGGGCGGCACCGCCAGCGACGTCACCCTTGTCCTGACCGGCGACCTGTACGACTTCCCGTACCGCCCGCCGCACAAGGGCGTGTTCCGCGTCGAGGTGCCCGTCAAGGACGTGACCTACCAGCCGGCCCCCGCGGATGCCTCGCACCCGACCGGCTGGCCCGCATTCACCGATACCGAAGGCACGGTTGTGTTCGACGGGCCATCGATGTCGTTCAAGGTGGCGCGCGCCAAAGTTGCCGACGTGACCTTGACCGACGTGAGCGGCACCCTGCCCGACATGGGCGACCACCATCCGCTGCTCACCATCGACGGCCATGCCGATGGCGCCACGCAAAGCTTCCTGCAGTACATCGAGGCCAGCCCGGTTAGTGGCTGGATCGGCCACTTCACCAAAGATGCGCGCGCGCAAGGAAACGCCGCGCTCGCGCTCAAGCTCGACCTGCCGCTCAACGAAATGCACACGGCCCGTGCCCAGGGCAGCGTGACCTTCCTGCGCAACGACATCACGCTGATCCCGCAGGCGCCACCACTGACCGACGTGACCGGGGCGCTCACCTTCACGCACAAGGGCATCGGCTTTGATAACCTGCGCGCCCGCTTTGCCGGCGGCGAGATTCGCCCAACCGGCGGCACCGCGCCTGACGGCACGATCCGCATCCAGGTCGCTGGCACCGCCTCGGCCCAGGGCTTGCGTGAAACCACGCCGCAAGGCAGCCCCATCGCCGCCATTGCCCGCACGCTGGACGGCAGTGCACCGTACAGCGCCACCATCAGCGTCAAGCAGCATCGGCCCGTCATCCAGGTGCAGTCCGACCTGACGCCAATGACGGTGCGCCTGCCCGCACCGCTGAACAAGGCCGCCGGCCAGCCGCTGCCGGTGCGCTTCGACATGCAGCCGCTGGCGGCCAACAACGCACTCGACGAAGTCACGCTGCAGATCGGCAACATTGCCTCCGCACGCTACGAGCTGCGCAGCAACGGCAACGGCACCGAAGTGCTGCGCGGCGGCATCGGCGTGCGTCAGCCCGTACCGCAACCCACCGAGGGCGTGCAGGCCAACCTGACGCTGGACCGGCTCGACGTCGATGCCTGGCGCCAGGTCTTCGCCACGCCGGCGGGTGAGAAAAGCGCCGCGCAATCGGCTTCCGATCATGCTGCCGCCAGCGCCGCCGGTAGCCACAACGCCTACCTGCCCACCCGCCTGAGTGGGCGCGCGCAGACGCTGCGCATCCTCGGCCGTGATTTCAGCAGCGTCAGCGTCGATGCCACGCGCGATGGCGCCAACTGGCAATCGACCATTGATTCGCGCGAGATCGCCGGCACCACGCGCTGGCACGCAGAGAGCGCCGCCGTGCCCTTCGGTGAGCTGACGATGCGCCTGTCGCGCATGAACATTCCCGATGCGCAGGAAGAGACCGCGCTGACCGAGTCCCTGGCCAGCAGCTCGCAGGAAATTCCGTCGCTCGACCTCGTGGCCGACAAGTTCGACCTGCGCGGCAAGGCGCTCGGCAAGCTGGAGATCAAGGCACGCAGCCAGATCACCGACGGCGCGCCGGTGTGGACGCTGGAGACACTCAAGATTGAGCAGCCGGCCGCCACGCTCACTGCGCACGGCACGTGGCGCATTCCGCGCCGTCTGCGCGGCGGTGGCGATGATCCGGAGCGCCGCACCCTGCTCGACTTCAACCTCGACCTGCGCGACACCGGCGACCTGCTGCAGAAGATGGGCTTGGCCAAGGTGATCGACGGCGCCAAGGGCAAGTTTGAAGGCCGCGTGGTGTGGCGCGGCTCGCCCATGTCGATCGACTACCCGACGCTCAACGGCCGCATGGCGCTGAACCTGGAGCGCGGGCAGTTCCTGCCGGTCGACCCGGGCCTGGCCAAGCTGGCCGGTGTGCTGAGCCTGCAGGGCCTGCTGCACTTCGCCACCGACCTGCGCAGCGCCACCGGCCGCGGTACGCCGTTCGAGAGTGTGGCTGCCACCGGCAGCATCGCCGGCGGCGTCGCCCGCACGGAAGATTTCACGGTCAAGGGCCCGCAGTTCCAGGTGGCGATGCAGGGCTCGGCCAACATCCTCGATGAAACACAGGATCTGCACGTGAAGGTCACGCCCAAGGTGGACGCCACATCGGCGTCGCTGGCCGCGGCGTTCATCAACCCGGCCATCGGGCTGGGCACGCTGGCCGCACAGCTGGTCCTGGGCGACCAACTGTCGAAGGCATTCGCTACGCAGTACCACGTCACAGGAAGCTGGGCCAATCCGAAGATCGACAAGGTCGCGTCCAGTTCAGGCACAGGCAGCCATTCCGAAACCTCGGCAAAATAGGCACCATGACTTCCACGACCGTTGCTCCCGCCCACGCCGCATCCGGCTCCGGTATGCCCTTTGAGGCACCTTTCCGTGTCGCCGCCATCCAGACGGTGACGAGTGTCGAGGTGGACGCCAACCTGGCGCGCGCCGATGCGCTGCTCGCCGAGGCCGCCGCCCAAGGCGCGCAACTGGCGCTGCTGCCCGAATACTTCTGCAAGATGGGCCGCAAGGACAGCGACAAGGTCGCCATCCGCGAGAACGACGAGGATGGCCCGATCCAGACCTTTCTGGCCGATGCCGCGCGCCGCCACAAGCTGTGGCTCGTCGGCGGCACCTTGCCGATGTGGTGCGAAGACGAACAGCGCGTGCGCAATACGTCGCTCGCCTACAACCCAGCCGGCGTGCGCGTAGCGCGCTACGACAAGATCCACCTGTTCAACTTCGTGCGCGGCGAAGAGCGCTACGACGAGGCCCGCACCATCGAACCCGGCGCCACGCCAGTCGCCTTTGATGCACCATGTGGGCGCGTAGGCATGTCGGTGTGCTACGACCTGCGCTTTCCGGAGCTGTACCGCGCGCTGTCAGCGCAGGGCAACCTGAACTTGATTCTGATGCCGGCGGCCTTCACCTACGTGACGGGCGCCGCGCACTGGGAAATCCTGCTGCGCGCCCGCGCGGTGGAAAACCAGTGCTACGTGCTCGCCGCCGCACAGGGCGGGCGCCATGAAAACGGCCGCCGCACATGGGGCCACTCCATGCTGGTCGACCCGTGGGGCGAAGTCATCGCCGCATTGCCTGAAGGCGAAGGCGTGGTCGTCGGCGACATGGACCCGGCCCGCCTGGCGCAAGTGCGCCAGGACTTGCCGGCGTTGAAACACCGTGTGATGTAGTCGAAGAACCGGTTTACGATCCGTAGCGAGCGGCCCGAGGTTGGCCCGAGAAGCGCGGCCGTACACGGGTACGGCGAGCATCGCAGGGCCAAGATCGGGCAGCGCAGTAGGATCGAGAACCGGTTCCAACCGAATTTCTTTGCGAGAACCCACCATGAACGCAGGCGACATCGCCATCCAGAATCTGTCCATCGCGCGCCGTGTGCTGCTCGATCCGTACGGCCTTGATGAGGCGCACCTGCAGCGCGCGCTGGCCGACATCTTCACGCACCGTGTGGACTACGCCGACCTCTACTTCCAGTACACGCGCAACGAGGCGTGGAGCCTGGAAGAAGGCATCGTCAAGTCCGGCAGCTTCAGCATCGACCAGGGCGTGGGCGTGCGTGCCGTCTCGGGCGACCGCACCGCGTTTGCCTACTCCGACGACATCAGCCTGCCCGCGCTGATGCAGGCCGCAGGTGCAACGCGCACCATCGGCAAGGCCGGCTCTGGCCGCGTGAAGGTGGCGAACAGCCTGGCCACCGGCCCGAGCGGCCATTCGCTGTATGCACCGAAAGACCCGCTCGATTCGATGACGGCCTCCGAAAAGGTCGCCCTGCTCGAGCGCATCGAAAAGCTCGCCCGCGCCAAAGACCCACGCGTGGTGCAGGTCATGGCCGGCCTGGCCGGTGAATACGACGTGATGCTGGTCGCACGCAGCGACGGCGTGATCGCCGCTGACGTACGCCCGCTGGTACGCATCTCCGTCACCGTCATCGCCGAGCAGAACGGGCGCCGCGAAATGGGCAGTTCCGGCGGCGGCGGCCGCTATGCCTACGGCTACTTCACCGACGACCTGCTGCGCGAATACGTGGACGAAGCGGTCTCGTCCGCACTCGTCAACCTGGAAGCCAAGCCGGCACCGGCCGGCACCATGACCGTCGTGCTCGGCCCGGGCTGGCCCGGCGTGCTGTTGCACGAAGCCATCGGCCACGGGCTGGAAGGCGACTTCAACCGCAAGGGCTCGTCGGCGTTCTCCGGCCGCATGGGCGAACGCGTGGCGGCCAAAGGCGTCACCGTGGTGGATGACGGGACGCTGGCCAACCGCCGCGGCTCGCTCAATCTCGACGACGAGGGCAACCCCACGCAGTGCAACACGCTCATCGAAGACGGCATCCTCACCGGCTACATGCAGGACACGCTCAACGCGCGCCTGATGAAGATGCCCGTGACCGGCAACGCCCGCCGCGAAAGCTACGCTGCCCTGCCCATGCCGCGCATGACCAACACCTACATGCTCGGCGGCGACAAAGACCCGCAGGAGATCATCGCCAGCGTCAAGAAGGGGCTGTATGCGGTCAACTTCGGCGGTGGCCAGGTCGACATCACCAACGGCAAGTTCGTGTTCTCCGCCAGCGAGGCCTACATGATCGAGGACGGCAAGATCACCTACCCCGTCAAGGGCGCCACGCTGGTCGGCAGCGGCCCGGAATCGCTCAAGCACGTGACCATGATCGGCAACGACATGCGCCTCGATTCGGGTATCGGCGTGTGCGGCAAGGAAGGCCAGAGCGTACCGGTGGGCGTGGGCCAACCGACCCTGCGCATGGAGAACATGACGGTGGGCGGGACGGCTTAATCGCCACAAAGCCGTCGTTTTGATGCCGCAGGCCCGGAAAACCCGCGCTTGCGGCGCTCAGAAAAAGCAGCTATAAAGACGGCTCGATTGGTGCGGCGCGGTAGTTGCAGTCACCCGCGCTTCCCTGATTTTTGTTGCAGCACTTAGCATTCTCTCCATGTCCTTCGCCAAGTTTTTTTACTTTTACTTTTGGCATCTCGCACCGCTGGCGGAAGGAGAGGGGCGCTTGCAGCAAAAATAAAAGCACCCAGCAGATACCGAAAACCGCCAGCGACCCTGGCGGTTTTTTTTCGCCCTGTCACCTGCCCCACCCCGGCACCGACGCGAAACATGATCCGAACACAGTAGACGTTTCCAATACGAACAAGACACCCCAGGAGCTTTCCATGCCGAAGAACACCGATGATTTGCGCATTCGCGAACTCAAAGAGCTGACGCCGCCGTCACATCTGATTCGTGAATTCCCGTGCAGCGATGCCGTGTCCGACCTGATCTACCAAAGCCGGAACGCGATGCACCGCATCCTGCACGGCATGGACGACCGCCTGATCGTCATCATCGGCCCCTGCTCCATCCACGACACCAAGGCCGCGATGGACTACGCCCGCCGCCTGGTCGAGCAGCGCGAGCGCTTCAAGAACGAGCTGGAAATCGTCATGCGCGTGTACTTCGAAAAGCCGCGCACCACGGTCGGCTGGAAGGGCCTGATCAACGATCCGCACATGGACGGCAGCTTCAAGATCAATGACGGCCTGCGCACCGCGCGCGAGCTGCTGATGAACATCAACGAGCTGGGTCTGCCCGCCGGCACCGAATACCTCGACGTGATCAGCCCGCAGTACATCGCTGACTTGGTGAGCTGGGGCGCGATCGGTGCGCGTACGACGGAATCCCAAGTGCACCGCGAGCTGGCTTCCGGCCTGTCGTGCCCGGTCGGCTTCAAGAACGGCACCGACGGCAACGTGAAGATCGCCGTGGACGCCATCAAGGCCGCATCGCAGCCGCACCATTTCCTGTCGGTCACCAAGGGCGGCCACTCGGCCATCGTGTCGACGGCAGGCAACGAGGATTGCCACATCATCCTGCGCGGCGGCAAGGCACCCAACTATGACGCCGCCAGCGTGCAGGAAGCCTGCGACGCCATCTCCAAGTCGGGCCTGGCCGCGCGCCTGATGATCGACGCCTCGCACGCCAACAGCAGCAAGAAGCACGAGAACCAGATCCCGGTGTGCGAAGACATCGGCCGCCAGATGGCAGCGGGCGACAACCGCATCGTCGGCGTGATGGTGGAGTCGCACATCAACGCCGGCCGCCAGGACCACGTACAGGGCACGCCGGTGTCCGACCTCGCCTACGGCCAGAGCGTGACTGACGCCTGCATCGGCTGGGACGATTCGTTGAAGGTGCTGGAAACGCTGGCCGACGCGGTACGCAAGCGCCGCCTGGTGCCGGGCAGCGGCAACTAAGCCAACACGCTGCATCAACGTGATTTGAGAAGGGACGCCTGCGGGCGTCCTTTTTTGTTGTCCGCTGCACAAAGCGCCGGATATATAACAAATGTGAGCAAAAGACATCAAAGTCACACAAGTGCGTTGTCTTTGACATATCGTAGGAGGATTCCCCTGCCCACCCCGGAGGCAACCATGGCAGACACCCTGGCGGACACCGCCGTCAATACCGCCGTCACCACGGCAAGCAAGTACCAGGCGATCGTGGAGCAGTACGCCGCTGATGTCGGCATGAAGATCCTCGGCGCCATCGTCTTCTGGGTGGTCGGGCGCTGGCTGATCAACCTGGCCGTGCGCCTGGTGGAAAACTCCCTGGGCCGGCAGAAGGTCGACCCTACCGTGCTGCGCTATGTCGGCTCGATCATCACCGTCACGTTGAACGTGCTGCTGGTGATCGGCATCCTGGGCTACTTCGGCATCCAGACGACGACGTTCGCGGCGCTGATTGCGGCGGCCGGCGTGGCCATCGGCATGGCGTGGTCGGGCCTGCTGTCGAACTTTGCAGCGGGTGCGTTCCTGATCGTGCTGCGGCCGTTCAAGGTGGGCGACTTTGTGACGGCTGGCGGCACCACAGGCACGATCAAGGAGATCGGCCTGTTTGCCACGACCATCAACACGCCGGACAACGTGATCACCATTGTCGGCAATGGCAAGATCTTCGCCGACACGATCCAGAACTACACCTCCAACCCGTTCCGCCGCGTCGAGCTGAAGGCGCAACTGGCCGGCAGCGCCGACCACCGTGCCGCCATCGCCCTGCTCAAGGAAAAAATCGCGGCCATTCCCAACGTGCTGGCCGATCCGGCGGTCGACGTGGAGATTCTGGAGTTCAACCTGGTCGGACCGGTGCTGGCGGTACGCCCGTACACGCACAACGACAACTACTGGCAGGTCTACTTCGACACCAACCGCACGATCAAGGAAGCGCTGGCCGAAGGCGGCTTCCCGGCGCCAACGCCGTCGCAAGCCCTGACCATCACGACGCCGGGCCAGCTGGCAGGCCTGACCGCCGTGGCACAGAGCACCACAACGCCAACGAGCGTGAACTGATCCACGCGTTCGCAAAAAGCAAACGGCCCGGTGCAACGACCGGGCCGTTTTGTTTTGGCGCCGACGGTAATTACGCCGGCTTGTGCTCGTCGCGCTTCCACAGCACATCCGTGCCGCCATCCGCGCGATTGAGCACACGCGCCAGCACGAACAACAGATCCGACAGGCGGTTCACATACTGGCGCGGCGCCTCGCCGATCGCCTCAGCCCGGCCGAGCGCGACGATACTGCGCTCCGCCCGGCGCGCGACGGTGCGGCAGATGTGCGCCTGCGCCGCCGCGCGACTGCCACCGGGCAGGATGAACTCGGCCAGGCGCGGCAGGTCGGCGTTGTAGTCCGCCAACCATTGGTCGAGCCGCAACACGTGCGCGGTCGTGACCATCGTGTAGCCGGGGATGCACAACTCGCCGCCCAGGTCGAACAGGTCATGCTGGATAGCGGTGAGCGCAGTGCGCACGCCCTCGGGCAGCGTTTCCGTCAGCAGCACGCCGATGTGCGAGTTCAGTTCGTCAACGTCGCCAATGGCGGCGATGCGCAGGCTGTCTTTGGCTGTGCGGCTGCCATCGCCGAGGCCGGTGGTGCCGTCGTCGCCGGTGCGCGTGGCGATCTTCGATAAGCGGTTGCCCACGGTGCGTCTCCTAGTGTGTCTAGCCGACATTATCGCAAGCCACAGACAGCCCCGGCGTTAGAATCATCGCCTAGGCCGGCCAGAGCCGCACAACATTGTCGGAGACACCCGCAGCCATGAACCACCCCGCACCGCCCTCCCAGTTGATTCGCCGGCCCATCCCGCAGACCATGCTCGATGCACTGCGTGCCCGTTTCGGCGATCGCCTCTCCACCGCCGAAGCCGTGCGCGCCCACCACGGCCGCGACGAATCCGCCTACGACCCGATGCTGCCCGACGCCGTCGTCTTCGCGCAGACCACCGAGGAAGTCGCTGCCGTCGCCAAACTGTGCTTCGAGCATGAGATTCCGCTGATCCCGTACGGCGCGGGCTCGTCGCTCGAAGGCCACCTGCTGGCCGTGGCCGGCGGCGTGAGCCTCGATCTCTCGCAGATGAACCACGTGCTGGCCGTCCACCCAGAAGACCTGACGGTGACGGTGGAGCCGGGCGTCACGCGCAAGCAACTGAACACGGAAATCCGCGATACCGGGTTGTTCTTCCCGATCGACCCGGGCGCCGATGCGTCCATTGGCGGCATGTGCGCAACACGCGCGTCCGGCACCAACGCCGTGCGCTACGGCACGATGCGCGAGAACGTACTGAACCTGACGGTGGTGACCGCCGACGGCCGCATCATCAAGACCGCCAACCGTGCGCGCAAATCCTCAGCGGGCTACGACCTGACGCGCCTGTTCATCGGCAGCGAAGGGACGCTGGGCGTCATCACCGAGATCACGCTGAAGCTGTATCCGCAGCCGGAGGCCGTGTCCGCCGCCGTGTGCGCGTTCCCGAGCATGGGCGATGCGGTGTCCGCCGTGATCGACACCATCCAGATGGGCGTGCCGATTGCGCGCGTGGAGTTTGTCGATGCGCTGGCCATCCGCGCGATCAACCAGTACGACAAGCTGACGCTGCCCGAAATGCCGACGCTGTTCTTCGAGTTCCACGGCTCGGAGCACGGCGTGCAGGAACAGGCCGAGACCGTCCAGCAGATCGCCGCCGAACACAAGGGCCAGGGCTTCGAATGGGCCACGCGCCCCGAAGACCGCAGCCGCCTGTGGAACGCCCGTCACAACGCCTATTTCGCCTTCCTGCAGCTCAAGCCCGGCTGCCGCGCCGTCACCACCGACGTGTGCGTGCCAATCTCGCGCCTGGCCGAGTGCGTGGTGGAAACCGAGAAAGACCTGCTCGCCAGCGCGCTGCACCTGCCCGCCCCCATCGTCGGCCACGTGGGCGATGGCAACTTCCACGTCGCCCTGCTGATCGATCCGGACAAGCCGGAAGAACTGGAAGAAGCCGAGCGCATCAACCAACGCATTGTTTCGCGTGCGATTGCCATGGACGGCACCTGCACGGGCGAGCACGGCGTGGGCCTGCACAAGATGGACTTCCTCGTCGCCGAGCACGGTAACGACGCCATCGACCTGATGCGCAGCGTCAAGCAGGCACTGGACCCGAAGCACATCCTGAACCCCGGCAAGATCTTCCACCTGTAACCGGCTCCACCACCAGCGACCGCCCGCATGTCCTCCGTCTTCAAGCGCGTTCCTCCGCTGCATCTGCTGATTGCCTTCGAAGCGGGGGCACGCCATGCCAGCTTCGCGCGTGCGGCCGAAGAGCTGTCGGTCACGCCCAGCGCCGTCTCCCACCGCATCAAGAACCTCGAAGAGCTGTGGGGCGAAGACCTGTTTGTGCGCACCGGCACGGCGCTGCGGCTCACCGCTGCCGGCACGCGCTACCTGCGCAGCGTGCAGGACGCGCTCAAGAGCCTGCACGAGCTGGCGCGGCCCGAATTCAGCAAGCAGCGCGCGCGGCTGCGCGTGGCGATTCCGCCCACCTTCGGGCGCCAGCACCTCGTGCCGCGCATCCCCGAGTTCAACGCGCTGTATCCGCACATCGACGTGGAGTTGCATCTCTCCATCCCGTTCCTCGACGTGAAGGCCGAGGACACCGACGTCGAAATCCGCTACGGCACCGGCCGCTATCCGGACCTGAAGACCACGCTGCTGCTCAACGAGCCCGTCTTCCCGGCATGTGGGCGCGCGTACTTCGAGCAGATCAGCGGCAACACCATCACCGAAGCCTCGCAACTGCTGAACCTCACGCTGCTGCGCAGCCCGCTGGAGCCGTGGCGCCCGTGGTTTGAGGCCGCCGGGCTGGATGCGCCGGAGCCCTCCACCGGCTCGCTGTTCAACGACATCGGCCTGATGCTGGAGGCGGTGGCCTCCAACCAGGGCGTGGCGCTGGTGCGGCAGGCCATGGCGCGCAACTGGCTGGCGTCGGGGCAGATCGTGCGGTTGCTGGATATTGAGTCGACGTCGCCGCATGCGTATTACATCGTCCAGCGCGAGCAGGCGCCGATGAAGCCCGAGGCGCAGCATTTTGTGGATTGGCTGCTTGGGCTGGATTGGTAAGCCGGCAGCACCTTGCTGCACCGCGATGAACCGGATTGGCCGTTTGCGCGAGCCAAATTCATCATCGCAAAAGTCCTTAACACGCCGCGCGGTGCGACGGCCGGGCTATAGTCCCTCACGCCCCGGCCACCGTAGCCGGGCGATCACCAAGAGAGACACCCCATGAACGCGCCGCTCCCCAATACCGCCCGCGACCCGTCTGCCCTGCAGGCCGAACTGGTCGCCGCGCTGTCGCAGATCGTGCCCGACGACGCGCTGCTCTGGGAACGCGAAGACACCACCCCCTATGAATGCGACGGCCTGGCCGCGTACCGGCAGGTGCCGCTGGCCGTGGTGCTGCCGGATACCGAAGCGCAGGTCGTCGAGATCCTGCGCGTGTGCCACCGCATGGGCGTGCCCGTGGTGCCGCGCGGCGCGGGGACGAGTCTGTCGGGCGGCGCGATGCCCACGCCGGGCGGGCTGGTGCTGTCGCTGGCTAAGTTCAAACGCATCCTCAAGGTTGATCCGTACACCCGCACCGCGGTCGTGCAGCCGGGCGTGCGCAACCTCGCCATTTCGGAGGCGGCCAACCCGCACGGGCTGTATTACGCGCCCGATCCGTCGTCGCAGATCGCCTGCACCATCGGCGGCAACGTCAACGAAAACTCCGGCGGCGTGCACTGCCTCAAGTACGGCCTGACCGTGCACAACGTGCTGCGCGTGCGGGCGGTGATGATGGACGGCGAGGTGGTTGAATTCGGCAGCGAGGCGCCCGACGCGCCCGGCCTGGACCTGCTGGCCACCGTGATCGGCTCCGAGGGCATGCTGGCCGTGGTGACGGAAGTGACGGTGCGCCTGATCCCCAAGCCGCAGTTGGCGCAGGTGATCATGGCGAGCTTCGACGATGTGGAGTCCGGCGGCAACGCCGTGGCGGACGTGATTGCCGCGGGCATCATCCCGGCCGGGCTGGAGATGATGGACAAGCCCGCCACCGCCGCCGTGGAAGAATTCGTCTGCGCCGGCTACGACCTGAACGCCGCCGCCATCCTGCTGTGCGAATCCGACGGCACGCCCGAAGAGGTGGCCGAAGAAATCGCGCGCATGAGCGAGGTGCTGCGCGCATCCGGTGCCACGCGCATCCAGGTCTCACAAAGCGAGGCCGAGCGGCTGAAGTTCTGGAGCGGCCGCAAGAACGCCTTCCCCGCAGCGGGCCGCATCTCGCCGGACTACTACTGCATGGACGGCACCATCCCGCGCAAGCACATCGGCACGCTGCTGCGGCGCATTCAAGAGATGGAGCAGAAGTACGCCCTGCGCTGCATCAACGTGTTCCACGCGGGCGACGGCAACATGCATCCGCTCATCCTCTTCAATGGCGAAGACCAGGACGAATGGCACCGCGCTGAACTGTTCGGCTCGGACATCCTCGAGACCTGCGTGGAGCTGGGCGGCACTGTCACCGGCGAGCACGGCGTGGGCGTGGAGAAGCTCAGCTCGATGTGCGTGCAGTTTTCGACCGAGGAGCGCGACGCCTTCCTGCGCGTGAAGGCCGCCTTCGACCCCGTGCGTTTGCTGAACCCCGACAAGGCCATCCCCACGCTCGCGCGCTGCGCTGAGTACGGCAAGCTGCACGTGCGCAACGGGCTGCTGCCGCATCCGGATCTGCCGCGCTTCTGAGCCTGCCCATGAGCCAGAACCCTTCCAGCACCAACCGATACCGGTGGCACGCCCATAACGCGCGCCTGGGCGAGTACCTCGGCAAACCCGAAGAAGAGGGTTGGCGCCGCCGTTGGTACATCATCATCTTCGAGGCCGAAACCCGCGCCGGGCGCCAGTTTGACGTGACCCTGCTGGTCGCCATTCTTGCCAGCGTACTGGTGGTGATGCTCGACAGCCTGCCGAGCGTGCACGAGCGCGCGGGCACGCTCTTCACCGTGATCGAATGGCTGGCCACGCTGCTGTTCACGGCCGAGTACATCATGCGCATCCTGGTGGTGCGCAAGCCCTGGCGCTACGTGCTGAGCTTCTATGGCGTGATCGATTTCATCTCGATCCTGCCGACCTGGCTGGCGGTGTTCGCACCGGAACTGGCTTACCTGATCGACGTGCGCCTGCTGCGCTTGCTGCGCGTGTTCCGGGTGCTCAAGCTCACGATCTACTTTGAAGAAGCGCAAGTGCTGCTGCGTGCGCTGGTCAACGCGCGGCACAAGATCTTCGTGTTCCTGGGCACGGTGTTCATCATCACCATCATCCTGGGCACCGTGATGTACGTGGTGGAAGGGCCGCAGCATGGCTTCACCAGCATCCCGGTCAGCATGTACTGGGCGGTGGTCACGCTCACCACCACGGGCTTTGGGGACCTGGTGCCGAAAACGCCGCTCGGCCAGTTCATCACGTCGATGACCATCCTGCTCGGCTACAGCATCATCGCGTTCCCCACCGGCATCATCGGCGCGGAATTGGTGAACACCATGCGCGAGCGCTCGCCCAAGACACGCACCTGTACGCACTGCGCCACCGAAGGCCACGACGCCGACGCCGTGTTCTGCAAGCGCTGCGCGACCAAGCTGCCGCCCCTTTCCACGGAAACCGCCCGCAGCCAGTGAGCTGCCGTGCCCGGACGTTCGCCATGTCAATTACGCCAGACACCACGCTTTCCCCCACGCTTGCGCACTTTCGCGATGCCATCGCGCAGGCGGCTGACAGCCGCACACCGCTCACGTTACGTGGCGGCGGCACCAAGGATTTCTACGGCCGCGCGCCTGCCCCGCAGGGCACCACCCTCGACACGCGTGAGTGGTCCGGCATCGTCGACTACGACTGCGCAGAGCTGGTGATCACCGCGCGCAGTGGCACGCCGCTCGCCGAGATCGAAGCCGCGCTGGCCGAGCACAAGCAGATGCTCGCCTTCGAGCCGCCGCACTTTGCTGCGGATGGCAAACAGGCCACGGTGGGCGGTGCATTTGCATCGGGCCTGTCGGGCCCGCGCCGGCAATCGGTGGGGGCACTGCGTGATTTCGTGCTTGGCGCGGTGGCGATGGATGGCCGCGGCGACCTGCTCAACTTCGGCGGCCAGGTGATGAAGAACGTGGCCGGCTACGACGTCTCGCGCCTGATGGCGGGTGCGCTCGGCACGCTCGGCCTGGTGGTGCAGGTGTCGTTGAAGGTGCTGCCGATGCCGTTCTGCGATGCGACGCTGCGCTTTGCCCTGCCACAAGCCGAGGCCATCGACACGCTGAACCGCTGGGGCGGCCAGCCCTTGCCGATTGCCGCGTCTGCGTGGATCGACGGTGCGCTGTGGGTGCGCCTGAGCGGTGCCGATGCGGCGGTGCGCGCAGCCATCACCAAGCTGGGCGGCGAGCGTGTTGACGATGCGGAAGCCGCTTCGTTCTGGCGTGACCTGCGTGAGCAATCGCACGCGTTCTTCGCGCGTGCCACGCAGGGCAGCTTGCCGCTGTGGCGCATTGCCCTGCCCCCGGCCACGCCGCCGCTCGCACTCGGCCATGCATCGGCTGATGAACAACTCGTCGAATGGGGCGGCGGTCAGCGTTGGTGGATCGACACCGCCAGTACCCCCGCCGACACCATCCGCGATGCCGCAAACAAGGCCGGTGGCCACGCCACGCTGTTCCGCAACGGCGATCGTGCGAGCGACGTCTTCACGCCCGTCGCCGCGCCGTTGATGGCCGTACACAAACGCCTGAAGGACAGCTTCGATCCGCACGGCATCTTCAACCCGGGCCGTCTGTACGCAGATTTCTAAAGCACGCTCATCATGCAAATCACGCTCGCGGCGTTCCTGCGCAACACCCCCGACGGCGAAGAAGCCCAAAGCATCGTGCAGAAGTGCGTGCACTGCGGCTTCTGCACGGCCACCTGCCCGACCTACCAACTGCTCGGCGACGAGCTGGACGGCCCGCGCGGGCGCATCTACCTGATGAAGCAGGTGCTGGAAGGCCAGCCCGCCGGTCAGGCCACGCGCCTGCACCTGGACCGGTGCCTGACCTGCCGCAACTGCGAATCGACCTGCCCGTCCGGCGTGACGTACGGCCGGCTGGTGGAGATCGGCCGCAAGATCGTCGATGACCAGCTCGATGCGCGTGGTGAATCGCGCCCCTTGGGCGAGCGCGCGGTGCGCTGGGTACTGCGCGAGAGCCTGACGCGGCCCGCACTGTTCGGCCCGGCGCTCAAGCTGGGGCAGGCTGTGCGTCCGCTGCTGCCGCAAGTGCTGCGCAACAAAGTCCCGGCCAAACAGCCGCACGCAGGTGTGCGGCCAAACACCGCACATGCACGCAAGATGCTGCTGCTCGAAGGCTGCGTGCAACCGGCCATGTCGCCCAACATCAATGCGGCCACGGCGCGCGTGTTCGACAAGCTGGGCGTGCAGCTCATCAGCGCAGACCGTGCCGGCTGCTGCGGCGCCATCCGCTATCACATGAACGACCACGTGGGCGGCCTCGGCAACGCACGTGCCAACATCGATGCGTGGTGGCCGCATATCGAAGCCGGTGCGGAGGCCATCGTCATGACGGCCTCCGGCTGCGGCGCGATGGTCAAGGACTACGGCCACCTGCTGCGTGACGACCCCGTCTATGCGGAGCGCGCGGCGCGCGTGTCCGCCATGACGCGGGACCTGTGCGAAGTGCTGCCGGCCTTCTACGATGCGCTTTTGCAGAAGGCCAAACCCGAAGCACAGCGCCCGCGCGTGGCCTGGCACCCGCCCTGCACACTGCAGCACGGGCAGCAGATTCGTGGTGCGGTGGAAACGCTGCTTAGCGCGCTGGGCGTAGACGTCAAGCTCTGCGCCGACAGCCACCTGTGCTGCGGCTCGGCGGGCACGTATTCGGTGCTGCAGCCCGAGCTGGCCTACCGCCTGCGCGACGACAAGCTCGCCAAGCTGCAGGCCACGCAGCCCGAGCGCATCGTCACCGCCAACATCGGCTGCGTCACGCATCTGCAGAGCGGCACGGATACGCCGGTCGAGCACTGGATCGAGCTGGTGGACCGGATGCTGGCCTGAAACGTCGGCGCGTCGGTTCTATACTGCCCGCTTCGTTTTGCCCGGAGGCCCCATGCTGCAAACCTTCGCGATCCTGCTGACGTTCCAGTCGATAGGGGAGCTGCTCACGTACTCGCTGCACCTGCCGGTGCCCGGCCCGGTGATCGGCATGGTGCTGCTGGTCATCTACCTGCTGGTGGACAAGGGCCGCGTGCTCGAAGTCATGCAGGGCACGGTCAGCGACTTGCTCCGTCACCTGACCATCCTGTTCGTGCCGGCCGGCGTGGGTGTGATCACGCAACTGCATCGCATCGGCCAGGAATGGCTGCCGATCGTGGTGGCGACCGTCGTGTCGACCTGGCTGTCGATTGCCGCAGGCGCGCTCGTCACACGCGCCCTGATGCGCCGGATGGGTGACCACGGCGAGGCCAACGAGGAGCTTGCCCCATGAACACGATGGCACCCAACCTGTACCAACTCTGGGTCTACCTGTCAGCCAGCCCGCTGCTGGGCCTGACCGCCACGCTGATCGCCTACCTGATCGGCGTGCGCCTGCACGAGCGCAGCGGCTTCAATCCGATGGTCAACCCACTGCTGATTGCGGTGGTCATTCTGGGCACGCTCCTGACATTGACGGGCACGCCGTACAAGACCTACTTCGACGGCGCGCAGTTCGTGCACTTCCTGCTGGGGCCCGCCACCGTGGCGCTGGCCGTGCCGCTGTTCCAGCAGTGGTCGAAGCTGCGCCGGCATGCGCTGCCGCTGATGTGCGGGCTGCTGGCCGGGTCGGTCGTGGCGGTGGTGTCGGCGGTGGGCATCGCGTGGCTGCTGGGTGCTACGCCGGAAACGCTGCGCTCCATGGCGCCGAAGTCCGTGACGATCCCGATCGCCATGGGCATCTCGGAGAAAATCGGTGGCTCCCCGACCATCACGGCCGTGCTGGTGCTGATTACCGGCATCGTGGGCGCAACCACCGCCACGCGGCTGTTGAACCTGCTGCGCATCCGTGCGTACAGCGTGCGCGGCTTTGCGACCGGCATTGCGGCGCACGGCATCGGTACGGCGCGCGCGTTCCAGGTCAGCCCGGAAGCGGGTGCGTTCTCGGCGTTGGGCATGGGCTTGAACGGTGTGCTGACGGCGATACTCGTGCCGCTGCTGGCGGGTTGGATTCCGCACTGAGCCCCGCCTCCCTCCGCCCCGGCGCTCACTGCCTGGGCAATTTGCAACACCCACTTCTCTCCTGAAGGCTCCTGACAGAACGCTGTCAGGAGCCCCCCGCCAGAATTCGCTTCACCTTAACGAGACAGGTTTCCCCCAACCACCTGCCTCACCAACCGGAGCGAGCACCATGGCAAGCGTCATCAACTGGTTTGAAATCCCCGCCAACGATTTCCCGCGCGCGGTGAAATTTTACGAGAACGTCTTCGACACCCAGCTCAAGCAGGAAGACATGGGCGACCTGACCATGGGCGTGTTCCCGGCAGGTGAGACGACCATCCACGGCGCGCTGGTCAAGGGCGAAGGCTTTGCCCCGTCCGACAGGGGCAGCGTGGTCTACCTGAACGCCCCCAACCTGGATGCCGTGCTCGAGCGCGTGAACGGCAGCGGCGGCCAATGCGTGTTCGGCCCGATGACGCTGCCCGACCACATGGGCCGCATCGCCCACATCGTCGACACCGAAGGCAACCGCGTCGGCCTGCACGAGCCCGATGCCAAGACGCAGTCGTACCTGTTGCAGCAGTAACGCTGCGCGGGACGACTGTACCGGCCGGCGCGCAGGCGCCGGCCTCCTGACAGACATAGAGAACAACACCATGCCGAGTCAATCGCCCTATCTCATGCGCGCCGCCGACATTGCTGCGCGCACGCAGTCGTTTTCGCACCCCTGGAACAGCCTGTCGGAAATCCACGGCACGATGATGGGCCGGCTGCTCGGGCTCAAGCGCACCGGCATCAATTACGCGCGCGTACCGCCAGGCAAGGAGTCGTTTGTCTACCACGCGCACCAGCGTGAAGAGGAATGGATCTACATCCTCTCGGGCGAGGCGCAGGCGGATATCGACGACAGCATCTTTACCGTGCGCGCGGGCGATTTCATGGCCTTCCCCGTCGGCATTGCGCACCACCTGCGCAACTGCGGCAAGGACGACCTGCTCTACCTGTGCGGCGGCGAACACCTGAACATCGAGATTGCCGATTTCCCCCGGCTGGGCAAGCGCATGCTGCGCCGTGGCGAGCAGGTCGACGTGGTCGATATCCACCCGCAGCGCGAGCTGACGCCCTTCGGCGCTTAGTGGGCTCAGGCGGGCTTAGGTGGTCGAATCATGGCGCGCATGGCACCCGGCCCGAAGCCCACTACAATGCCGCGCATGACCCGCCGCGCTGACCGCCTGTTCCAGATTGCCCAGATCCTGCGAGGCCGCCGTTTAACCACGGCGGCAATGCTGGCCGACCGCCTGGGCGTGTCCGAGCGCACGGTGTATCGCGACATCCGCGATCTCTCTATCTCGGGCGTGCCGATTGAAGGCGAGGCCGGCATCGGTTACCGCATGCGCGCCGGCTTCGATCTGGCCCCGCTCATGTTCACCGCGGATGAAGTGGAGGCGCTGGTCGCAGGCGCGCGGATGATCAAGGCGTGGAGCGGCGGCACGATGGCCGGCTCGGTCGAAGCCGCGTTGGAAAAGCTGATGGGCGCCCTGCCCGCCGAGCGCCGCTCCGAAGCCGAGACCACGCGCATCTTCGCGCCCGGCTACGGCATGGGCAGCGAGGTCAAGCAAGTCTTCGATACGCTGCATTCTGCACTCGGCCGCCACGCGGTCGCGCGGCTCTCCTACCGTGACGCGCAGGGCCAGTTGACCGAGCGGTGCATCCAGCCGCTCGGGCTGTTCTTCTGGGGGCAGGTGTGGCTGGTGGCCGCGTGGTGCGAGCACCGTCAGGACTACCGCACCTTCCGCCTGGACCGCTGCGTGAAGGTCGACATCCTGGAGCGGCAGTTTGCGGAATCCGCCGAGCGCTCGCTGGCGGATTTCATGCGCAAGGTGCGTGGGTCTGACTGCTAGTCAAACCGGATCGGGCTCTGCCAGCAGCATCTCGATATCGCCAATGATCTCTTCCGGCTTGGTCAACGGCGCATAGCGCTTGTAGACCGTGCCGTCACGGCGCAGCAGGAACTTGGTGAAGTTCCACTTGATCGCTTCCAAGCCCAGCACGCCAGGCTTCTCGGACGTCAGCCACTTGTACAGCGGATGCGCGTTGTCGCCATTCACGTCGATCTTGCTGAACATCGGGAACGACACGCCGTAGTTCTTCTCGCAGAACGCGCCGATCTCCTCCGCCTCGCCCGGCTCCTGCTTACCGAACTGGTTGCAGGGGAAGCCGAGCACTTCCAGGCCTTTCTCGCCCAGGCGCTTGTACACCGCCTCCAGCCCCGCGTATTGCGGAGTGAACCCGCACTTGCTTGCCGTGTTCACGATCAACAGCACCTTGCCGCGATATTGCGAAAGCGGCACGCGCTGCCCTGTCAGCGAATCTGCCTCGAACGCGTAGACATCAGACATGGGAAACCCCGAGAGAAAGGTGGAAAGGACGAATCAAGTCTGGCCGGAGAATGCCAGAAACGCCAGTCCCGCGCCGGTGTGGCTTTCCCTGCCCTGCGGCAAGGGGGCAGGGAATCAAAGCGCGGCGCAGCGCCGACACATGCACACCACCGGTTTGGCCGTTGATGCCCTAGATGGCGCCTTGAATTTCTGTTGCAGGGAGGAAAAAGAGAGCGGGCCTGTCTGAGCGCAGCGAGTTTGCCCGCTCTCCCTCCCTGCGACAGAAATTCAAGGAGGGGGTCACCATCTCGGGCGCGCCTTTCTTTGCTTACTTTCTTTGGCAAGACAAAGAAAGTGAGTCAGCCCCGGCAGGGGATGAAACAAGGGATGGACCAACCGCATCCATCCCAGAACAAACATCACACCACGTTCAGATGCTCGGTCCCCGCCGACAGATCAGTCTGCCCACCACGCTTGCTATGCAGCTTGATCTGCAGACGCAGATCGTTCAGCGAGTCGGCATTGCGCAGCGCATCTTCATAGCTGATCTTGCCTTCTTCATACAGATCGAAGAGCGCCTGGTCGAACGAGATCATCCCCTGCTCGCGGGATTTCTTCATGACCTCTTTCAGCTCGTGCACCTCGCCCTTGAAGATGAGGTCCTGCACCAGCGGCGTCGCCAGCATGATCTCCACCGCCGGCACGCGACCCTTCTTGCCCTGGCGCGGCAGCAGACGCTGCGCGATCATCGCGCGCAGGTTCAGCGACAGGTCGATCAGCAGCTGCTGACGCTTCTCTTCCGGGAAGAAGTTGATGATCCGGTCGATCGCCTGGTTCGAGCTGTTGGCGTGCAGCGTGGCCAGGCACAGGTGGCCGGTTTCTGCGTACTGGATGGCGTATTCCATCGTGTCGCGGTCGCGGATTTCGCCGATCAGGATCACGTCCGGCGCCTGGCGCAGCGTGTTCTTCAGCGCCACGTGCCACGACTCGGTATCCACACCCACTTCGCGCTGCGTCACCACGCAGTTCTGGTGCGCGTGCACGTATTCGACCGGGTCTTCGATGGTGATGATGTGGCCGTACGAGTTGGCATTGCGATGGCCCACCATGGCCGCCAGCGAGGTCGACTTGCCCGAGCCCGTGGCACCCACCACGATCACCAGCCCGCGCTTGCTCATCACGATCTCGTTGAGCAGTGGCGGCAGGTCCAACTCACTCAGCGAGGGAATCTTCGTATTGATAGTCCGCAGCACCATGCCGGCACGGCCCTGCTGGATGAACGCTGACACGCGAAAGCGCCCCGCGCCCGGTGCCGTGATGGCGAAGTTGCACTCGGAGGTGTCTTCGTACTCGCGCAGTTGCTTCTCGTTCATGATCGACTTGACCAGACCGATGGCCTGCACTGCACTCAGCGGCTGCTGCGAGATCGGCGTGACCTTGCCATCCACCTTGATGGCGGGCGGGAATTCCGACGTGATGAACAAGTCCGAGCCACGGCTGTTCACCATCAACTGCAAGAGTTCGTGGATGTATTTGGTGGCGGCTTCGCGGTCCAGCATGGCGTGCCCCTCCTAGAAGGAATTGGTGTGCGCGCTAACGTGTTGCCAGTTAGCGCATCCGTGCATCAGTTCGCGAACGCGTCCGGATTCTTGGCGATGGCGCGTGCGTCTGCGTAGTTGATCGCCGAGCGCTTGATGAGCTCCGACAGGCACTGGTCGAGCGTCTGCATGCCCATGCCGCTGCTGGTCTGCATCATCGAGTACATCTGCGAGATCTTGTTCTCGCGGATCAAGTGGCGGATGGCCGGCGTGGCGATCATGATCTCGTGCGCCGCAATCCGGCCCGAACCGTCGCGCGTCTTGAGCAGGGTCTGCGAGATCACCGCTTCCAGCGATTCCGAAAGCATGGTGCGCACCATCTCTTTTTCGTCCGACGGGAACACGTCGACGACCCGGTCGATGGTCTTCGCAGCCGAGCTGGTGTGCAGCGTGCCGAACACCAAGTGGCCGGTTTCGGCGGCGGTAAGCGCCAAGCGAATCGTTTCAAGATCACGCAATTCGCCGACCAGGACCACGTCCGGATCTTCACGCAGTGCCGACTTGAGCGCGTTGGCGAATGAGTGCGTATGCGGCCCGAGTTCGCGCTGGTTGATCAGGCTCTTCTTGGATTCGTGCACGAATTCGATCGGGTCCTCCACCGTGAGGATGTGGCCCATGTCGTTTTCGTTGCGGTGGTTGACCATGGCCGCCAGCGTGGTCGACTTGCCCGAGCCCGTCGGGCCCGTGACGAGCACCAGACCGCGCGGTTTCATGGCCAGGTCGGCAAACACAGCCGGCGCCTTCAGGTCGTCCAGCGAGAGTACCTTGGATGGAATCGTCCGGAACACAGCTGACGCGCCGCGGTTCTGGTTGAATGCGTTGACCCGGAAACGCGAGAGCCCCGGGATCTCAAACGAGAAGTCGACTTCCAGGTTTTCTTCGTAGACCTTGCGTTGGCCGTCGCTCATGATGTCGTACACCATGGAGTGCACGTCCTGGTGCGTGAGCGGTGGCACGTTGATCCGGCGCATGTCGCCGTGGATCCGGATCATCGGCGGCAAGCCGGCCGACAGGTGCAAGTCCGACGCCTTGTTCTTGGCGGAAAACGCCAGAAGCTGCGCGATGTCCATCTTATAATGACCCCCGACTTTTTTATGTCGCCCAGGCGTCGCAATGGCGCATCCCGGGGGCTGCCGGCCATTGTTGACAACGTGCCGGAGCCTTGTTTATTTGTAACAAACGTCGCCGGATTATGTCTGTAATCGCCGCCAACTTGCAAGCCGTGCGTCAGCGGATCACAACGGCCTGCACACTGGCTTCGCGCGACCCCGCGGGTGTCATATTGCTGGCCGTTTCCAAGACGTTCGATGCCGATGCCGTGCGTGCCGCGCATGCTGCCGGGCAACGCCTCTTTGGCGAGAACTATGTGCAGGAAGGCATTGCCAAAATTGACGCACTGGCCGATCTGCGCACGGGTGCAGACCCGATCGGCTGGCACTTCATCGGCCCCCTGCAGAGTAACAAAACGCGCGCTGTAGCCGAGCACTTCGACTGGGTGCACAGCGTCGACCGGCTCAAGATTGCGGAACGCCTTTCCGCCCAGCGCCCCGATACCCTGCCGCCACTGCAAGTCTGCCTCGAAATCAACATCAGCCGCCAGGCGAGCAAGCACGGCCTTCTGCCTGATTTCGATGAAGTCCTTGCCGTGGCACGTGCCGTGGCGGCCCTGCCCCGCCTGCAACTGCGCGGCCTGATGGCCGTGCCTGAACCGACCAACGACCCGGCTGCCCAGCGCGCGCCTTTTGCCGCACTGAGCAAGCTGGCCGACCAACTGCAGGACGCGGGCATCGCCATCGATACCCTGTCGATGGGCATGTCCGCAGACTTGGAAGATGCGATTGCCGAAGGCGCCACCATCGTACGCGTCGGCAGCGCCATCTTTGGGGCGCGGCAGTATGCGCATGCGCCCGCCTGATTTCCCGTTGTTCCTGACCCCACCACTCTCATGCTCGACACTCTGAAACTCGGCTTCATCGGCGGCGGCAACATGGCGGCAGCCCTCATCGGCGGCCTGATTGCCAAGGGCGCGCACGGCGCCAACATCGTGGTGGTCGACCCGACCGAGCCGGCCCGCACACGCGCCGAACAAACCTGGGGCGCCCACACCGCCGCTGCCCCCGGCGCCGAACTGGCCGACCGCGACGTGATCGTCCTGGCCGTCAAGCCGCAACAGATGCGTGAGGTGTGTGCACAGCTCGCACCGCATCTGGGTAACAGCCTGGTGCTGTCGGTAGCGGCGGGTATTCGCATTCAGGACCTGTCTCGCTGGCTGAATGGGCATGCGCGCATCGTGCGTGCGATGCCGAACACGCCGGCGCTGTCGGGCCTGGGCATGACGGGGCTGGCGGCCAACGATGGCCTGTCGGAAGCCGATCGCGCCACGGCGAGCGCCATCGCCAATGCCGTCGGCAAGAGCGTGTGGGTGCCTGCCGAGGCACAGATTGATGCCGTGACCGCCATCTCGGGCAGCGGCCCGGCCTACGTGTTCTATTTCATCGAAGCGATGCAGCAGGCGGCGCAGGAACTGGGGCTGGCGGCGGAAGATGGGCGCACGCTGGCGGTGGAAACGTTTATTGGCGCGGCCACGCTGGCTGGGCAGTCGAGCGAGCCTGTGGAAGTGCTGCGCGAGCGTGTGACTTCCAAGGGCGGGACGACCTATGCGGCGCTCACTTCGATGGAGGGTGCCGGCATCAAGGCCGCGTTTGTACGTGCCATGCATGCAGCCGCTGCACGCGGTAAGGAGATGGGTGAGGAGTTTGGGCGGGATTGAGCCTGGGTGGTCTATCCCCGGTATCGTCCCCTGCCGGGGCCGACTCCCTTTCTTTGTCTTGCCAAAGAAAGGAAGCAAAGAAAGGCGCGCCCGATGCGGCGAAAGACTCCTTGAATTTATGTCGCAAGGAGGAGAAGGGGAAAACTCGCTTCGCTCAAACAGTTCCCCTTCTTTTTTCCTCCTTGCAACAGAAATTCAAGGCGCCGCATAGGGCAGGGAAAGTCAAAAGCCAAAAGCCAAAAGCCAAACCCCCTGGGCACCAGCCCAAACGACAAGGCCAACCTCACGACGGGTTGGCCTTTGTCTTTTGACGTTCTGCCCTTGATGGCGCCTTGAGTTTTCGTAAGCGGGCGGAAAAAAGATGGGGAACTGTTTGAGCGAAGCGAGTTTTCCCCATCTCCGCCCGGTTATGAAAATTCAAGGAGGGGGTCGCCATCTCGGGCGCGCATTTCTTTGCTTACTTTCTTTGGGCAAGACCAAAGAAAGTGAGTCAGCCCCGGCAGGGGATGAAACAAGGGATGCCCCACCAGGGCCAATAAAAACCAACTCACCGCATCAAGTAAGCAACCGCCACCCCAGCAAACACACAGGCCCCCAACCAGTTGTTGTGGCGAAAGACGAAGAAGCACTTCATGCGGTCCCGCGTGCGCAGCATCGGGTAGTACCAGAGCGCCAGCGCCACAGCCGCCGCCATCCCGACCCAGAACGCCACACCCAGCGCCATCACGTAACCAGCCCAGGCCATGATCCCAAAGAAGGCCACATAGCACAGCATGATCGCAGCCACATCAAAACGGCCGAAGGTAATAGCCGAGGTCTTGATGCCGATGAGCAGGTCATCATCACGATCCACCATCGCGTAAGCAGTGTCATAGGCAACCGCCCAGAACACGTTACCGATGAGCATCAGCCACGCCAGCGTGGGCACTTGATCCTGCACAGCCGCATACGCCATCGGAATGCCAAAGCCAAACGCAATCCCCAGATACGCCTGCGGAATCGCAAAGAAGCGCTTGAAGAACGGATACGTGCCGGCAATCACGATGGCCGCGACCGACATCCATTTGGTCAGCGCATTGAGCGGCAGGATCAGCGTGAACGCGATGAGTGACAGCACGGCCGCCACGGCCAGTGCCTCCCATGGCGCGATCAGGCCGGCGGTGAGCGGCCGCTCCTTGGTGCGTTTGACGTGCTTGTCGAAGTCACGATCCGCCCAGTCGTTGACGGCACACCCCGCCGAGCGCATCAGGAACGTACCGACCGAGAAGATCACCACGAACGCAACCGGCGGATGCCCGTCAGACGCCATCCACAGCGCCCACAGCGTCGGCCACAGCAGCAGCAGCGTGCCAATCGGTTTGTCCATGCGCATCAGGCGCGCATAGAGCACGAGACGGCTGGGTTGAGCAGCAGACGATTGCATGGGAAATCACCAAAGAAAAATGGCGCCTGCACGAGGCAAGGCGCCATTTTAGTCCCGATGACTTGGGCTGAAGGCTTAGGCCAGATCGAAACGGTCGAGATTCATCACCTTGACCCAGGCCGCAACAAAGTCGCTCACGAAACGTGCCTTGCCGTCAGCGCTGCCATACACCTCGGCCAGCGCGCGCAGGATCGAGTTCGAGCCGAACACCAGATCAACGCGCGTGCCCGTCCACTTGACCTGACCCGTCTTGCGGTCAACGCCTTCGTAGATGTCACCGGCGGCCTTCCACTCCGTGCCCATGTCGAGCAGGTTGACGAAGAAGTCATTCGTCAGCGCACCAGGCGTGGCGGTGAAGACACCGTTCTTGCTGCCATCCGCGTTGATGTTGATGGCGCGCAGGCCACCAATCAGCACCGTCAACTCGGGCGCGGTCAGCGTCAGCAACTGCGCCTTGTCGATCAGCAGCGCTTCCGCCGGCACCGAGAACTTGGCCTTCTGGAAATTGCGGAAACCATCGGCAATGGGTTCGAGCACGGCCATCGCAACCGGATCGGTCTGTTCGACCGTGGCGTCGACACGGCCCGGCGTGAACGGCACGGTGACGCTCGTGCCGGCCGCCTTGGCAGCGAGTTCGATACCCACGCTGCCCGCCAGCACGATCACGTCCGCCAGCGACGCCTTGCCCGAAGCCTTCTGGATGTCCTCCAGCTTGGCCAGCGTGCCAGCAACCGGCTGGTTGACGGCCCAGTCCTTTTGCGGCGCCAGGCGGATGCGCGCACCGTTGGCGCCGCCACGCTTGTCCGAACCGCGGAAGGTCGAGGCAGACGCCCAGGCCACCGACACCAGCTCCGACGCCGACAGACCAGACGCCGCGATCTTCGCCTTCAGGTCGGCGATGTCAGCCTCGGTCGGCTTGTGCGTTGCGGCCGGCAGCGGGTCTTGCCAGATCAGGTCTTCACGCGGCACTTCCGGGCCGAGGTAGCGCGACTTCGGCCCCAGATCGCGGTGCGTCAGCTTGAACCAGGCACGCGCGAAGGCTTCAGCAAACGCCTGCGGGTTGTCGAGGAAGCGGCGCGAGATCTTCTCGTATGCCGGGTCGAAGCGCAGCGACAAGTCGGTCGTCAGCATCGTCGGCTTACGCTTGGGCGAATCGGGCGTCGGGCCCGGAATGATCGCATCAGCATCCTTTGCCACCCATTGCAGCGCGCCGGCCGGGCTCTTCTCCTGCACCCATTCGTACTTGAACAGGTTCTCGAAGAAGAAGTTGCTCCATTGCGCGGGCGTCTGCGTCCAGGTGACTTCCAGTCCGCTGGTGATCGCATCCTTGCCCTTGCCGGACTGATAAGTACTGGCCCAGCCGAGGCCCTGCGCTTCGAGCGGTGCAGCCTCAACGTCCGGGCCGACGTTGCTCGCCGGACCCGCGCCGTGCGTCTTGCCGAAGGTGTGGCCGCCGGCGATCAGCGCCACGGTTTCTTCGTCATCCATCGCCATGCGGGCGAAGGTTTCGCGGATGTCGCGTGCGGCCGAAATCGGATCGCCGTTGCCGTCCGGGCCTTCCGGGTTCACGTAGATCAGGCCCATCTGCACGGCTGCGAGCGGGTTGTCGAGATCGCGTTCGCCCGAGTAGCGGCTATGGGGGTTGTTGGTGGGCGCGAGCCAGGTTTTCTCGGCGCCCCAGTAGACGTCGTTGTCCGGTTCCCAGGTGTCTTCACGGCCGCCGGCAAAGCCAAAGGTGCGGAAGCCCATGGTTTCCAGCGCCACGTTGCCGGTCAGGATCAGCAGGTCGGCCCACGAGATTGCCTGGCCGTACTTCTGCTTGATCGGCCACAACAGGCGACGCGACTTGTCGATGTTGACGTTGTCGGGCCACGAGTTGAGCGGTGCGAAACGTTGCTGACCACGCCCGGCGCCGCCGCGGCCATCGCCCGTGCGGTAGGTGCCGGCAGCATGCCAGGCCATGCGGATGAACTGCGGACCATAGTGGCCAAAGTCGGCCGGCCACCAGTCCTGCGAGTCGGTCATCAACTTACGCAGATCAGCCTTGAGGGCGTCGTAGTCCACCTTCTTGAAGGCTTCGCGGTAGTTAAAGTTCGTACCGAGCGGATCGGATTTTTCGGAATGCTGGGCGAGCAGATCAACGCGCAGTTGATTGGGCCACCAGTCCTTGTTGGTCGTGCCACCGCCATCGGCTTGCGAAGCCGCAAGCGCCTGGCTGGAAAACGGGCATTTAGCTTCAGTAGTCATCGCTCTCTCGTTTCGGTCTTGGGGGGATGAGGCCCCACCCGCAGCGCAGCAGGCTGACGGGCGGGGGGAGGAATTCACTGTTCTCGAAACACCTGTCGCCACCGTGGCAACACGACCGCCATGGCTAACTTAGGCCAGCAGCGAGCGCAGCATCCAAGCGGTCTTTTCGTGGATGTCCATGCGTTGCGTGAGCAGATCGGCAGTCGGCTCGTCAGCGGCCTTGTCGACGTCCGGGAACAGGCTGCGGGCGGTGCGCGTCACGGCTTCGTGGCCGGCCACCAGCTCGCGCACCATGTCCATCGCCTCGGGAATGCCCTTCGATTCAGGGATCGACGACAGCTTGGCAAATTCGGAGTACGAACCCGGTGCCGGATAGCCCAGCGCACGGATGCGTTCAGCCACCGGGTCAACGGCGTTCCACAGTTCGTTGTACTGCGTCTCGAACATCAGATGCAGCGTGTTGAACATCGGGCCGGTGACGTTCCAGTGGAAGTAGTGTGTCTTCAGGTAGAGCGAATACGTATCGGCCAGCAGGCGCGACAGGCCGTCGGCGATCTTCTTGCGGTCCTTGTCAGCAATACCGATGTTGATCTGGGCTGCGGCAGTCGCGCCGCTGTTTTTCTTTGCCATCTGGATTCCCCTATGAAGTGGTGTGCAAAAACGCGAAGGCCTACCGAAGTCCGGTCAGACGACGCGCGCTTCAAGCCTTCTTTCGGTTGCTGCGCGGGTTGCAAGTTCCGATCATGGCATCGCTCCATGACGAAACGCAAAGCCGGTCGCAACCGAGCGTCAGGCCCGTCAGACCATGAGCTGCACCATACCGTGCAGGAACACGATCATAGCGCCGGCCGCCACGATGGTCAGACCGATCTGCTTGCGCACCCACTTGCGCTGCAGGCGGGCGGGCTCCGCGTTAGGCATGCCTCGGCCACCGGCCACACTGCCGGGCAACCCGGACAGCGTCGGCACCTCTGCCTGCGATGCGCGCACCGCGCCACCAAACGCCTGCCATTCCGAAACGAACATCCGCACCATTGCCATGATCCTGTCTCCTTGCTGCACTGCATGACTTCAAACCCCACGCTTGCTGGCGCTTGCACCGCAAGCCAGGGCGACCTCGGAAATCCGCGAGATCAATGCGACTCACCATAGGCGGCGAGCCATTCCAGCACAGTCGCGACGGCGGTCGAGGCAAGGTGGTAGGACATGACGGGCTCCATGGCGACGCTGCGATGAGCAACGCGCTCACCATGGGAAACAGTCTACCTTCGAGCTATCAATTCTTTAATTTGATTGTTTTTATCTATCAATTAGACGTGCGCTATCGCCGTCATGAAACACGACGGCGGCGGGTGACAATCAGTGGATCAGCTGGGTAACGGGCAGCGGCTTGATGCCGGGCAGATCGCATTGCGCGACCGCCTTGGCCACCGCCTCGATGGCGGCGATGCGGGTAAAGCTCTTGCGCCAGGCCAGCACGACGCGGCGGTCCGGCACCGGCTCCTGGAACGGCACATAAGCCAGCAAATCGGTGGCCGCCGGTTGCATGTTCGGCACCGAGGTGCGCGGCAGCACGGTAATACCGACGCCGCTGGCCACCATATGACGGATCGTCTCCAGCGAGGAACCTTCAAAGGTTTTCTGGATGCCGTCGGCGTTCTGCGAGAAGCGCGACAGCTCCGGGCAGACACCCAGCACGTGATCGCGGAAGCAGTGACCATTGCCCAGCAGCAGCATGGTCTGCTGCTTGAGTGCTTCCGGGTCCACCGCCCGCAGCTTGGCCAAATCATGGCCGCGCGGCACCGCCACCACGAAGGGCTCGTCGTACAGCGGCACCGTCATCAACCCGGCTTCGGGAAACGGCTCGGCCATGATGGCGCAGTCGATCTCGCCCTGCTTGAGCAGCTCCACCAGCCGCACGGTGAAGTTCTCCTGCAGCATCAGCGGCATCTGCGGGACGGTGTCGATCATCTGCTTGACCAGCGCCGGCAGCAGGTACGGCCCGATCGTGTAGATCACCCCCAGGCGCAGCGGCCCGGCCAGCGGGTCCATGCCCTGCTTGGCAATCTCGCGGATCGCCATGGTCTGCTCCAGCACGCGCTGGGCCTGCGTGACGATCTGCTCGCCCACCGGCGTGACGCTCACCTCCGACGCACCGCGCTCGAAGATCTGCACGGCCAGCTCGTCCTCCAGCTTCTTGATGGCGACCGACAGCGTCGGCTGCGAGACAAAGCAGGCCTCGGCGGCACGGCCAAAGTGGCGTTCCCGCGCAACAGCGACGATGTATTTGAGTTCGGTGAGCGTCATGGCAATCAATCGGCTTTTGGGGTCCGATAGATTTTAACTTGTGACGCGGGAGATTGCTTGGACTTCATGAAGTCTTGCTGTTGGCGTAGCGAAGGAAATTAGAAAATAGCGAAGTAGGCTAGAAAATATCGAAGCTGGAAACGGCACGTCATCCCATGAAAGCCGTGTTCTACAGCCATTTCCCGCACTTTTTCCCGCATCAAAAATGATGCGTCGCATAATTCCGCTTACGGTGCATCTGAACTCTGCGGCCATCTGGTCACCCTATCGATACTTCGCCGGATAGCCTCGACCCCGCCGGTGTTGTATGTTGAAACAACTTAGCAACACGAACCACCACTCCCCCACGTTCTCCATGGCTGCCACAGACTTCCGCCGTCACCAATCGACCGCAGTGGTCGATTGCGGCAGCCGCACGCTCGCTCCGCCCGGACGAGTTCGTACGCGAATAGTCAGCTGGTCCCCAGCCCTATAGGTCCCGGGCGTTGCCCAATTGGCCCCCTGCGGTTGCACGCCGCTAGTTCGCGTATGGAGAAGGATCATGTCTACTTCCGAGCACTCGTCGGACCCTCCCCCTGGGTTTTTGCCTCTAGGCGATCTCACAGCACTACGCAGCGCCGAAGCGTGGCGGTTGCTTATCCCCTCGGACACGCGTTCCGCTCTTGTCGCTGCCCGGGAAAACAAGGAACCCGAGGAGAAGATCCCTGAATTCCCGGTCGAGGAGCCTTCCACGGTTGCGCCAGTGGCAGTAGCGCCCACACCTCGTCGAGCCAGGCCTCGGCAGGTTCAAGTTTTTGGGGCTGAGGCGCTGGCACTCGCCAACGAGAACCTGCAAGGTGCGGACCGCAGCCAGCAACGGTATGCCCAGTCATTGCTGGAGCAAGCGGGCACTGATGATGGCTACCGAGCACTGCCTCGCGCCCGCTCGACACTGAAGAAGCTTGAAACAACGCAGGTGCTGTTTGGCAACCTGCGCGAGCCAATTCAGAAGTTGAAGATTGACCTCACGCTCATGAGCGCGATGCGGGCGAGGGACTTTCGCGTTCGGCCGATCTTGCTGACAGGGCAACCAGGCGTGGGAAAAACGCACTTCGCGCTGAAGCTGGCAGAAATCTTGAATGTGCCGATGCGGAAGTGGTCCGCCGGGAGTGCCCAAGCAAGCTTCCAACTGGCGGGCAGCGATAGCGCCTGGCACCACGCTCGCCCCGGGATGATCATTGAGATGCTCGCCAGCGGCAGCTCGGCGACGCCTGTCCTCATCTTGGACGAGGTGGACAAGATTGGTAGCGATGGCCGCTACCCGGTAACTCCAGTACTGCTGGATCTACTTGAGCCTGAAACGGCAAGCGCGTTCCAGGACACGTTTTTCCGCATGGCGTTTGACGCCAGTCGGATCATTTATGTCCTGACGGCCAATGACCTCAACGCTGTGCCTGTTCCACTATTGAGTCGCGTAGAGGTGTTTGACATCCCAACACCCGAGCCCGAGCAAAGGCTTCGGCTCATCTTGGCGGAGATTCGGCGGCTGCAGCGTGCTACCCGCAAGCGCATTGAATTGGACGCCAGTGCGGCAGAAGCTTTGTCAGAACGGAGCGACATCGATCTGCGCGCAACACATCGCTTGGTACAGGATGCATTTGCGACTGCGCTGGAGTCAGGCAAGGACATCGCCATGCTGAAGGTGCCGCAGCCTGTTGTGCGGCTGTCGATTGGTTTCACAACCAACGCGTGAATTTCCGACGGCGGTGACGGCCATGAGGGGAGGACACCGCCACTCCCGCCAGCGATGGTTGTCGAGAAGTAGGCTGCTGATCGAAGGATCTTGTATGCCAAGGAAACATAAAACATCACGTGCAACTGACCGGTCTAAGACTAGACTCCTGAATCCAGGGGACGGGAGTGAGGATCGCATTTTGGAGATTCCCAATGCCGTGATGGCTGCTCTGGGATGGCGCCAAGGCGATACCCTCGTTTTGACTAGAAAGGGTGCCGAAATTCGCCTGCGGAAAGCTCGCAAATCTCGCTCGAAAGGGAAACCCCGTCGATGATTCTGTTTCTCGGCTGTGAGTGCGCGCTGCACCGGGGTGAGGTGTACTACGAGTACGCAGAACTTATGTCAACGCTCAACCGCGCAAGCGTGGCCGGAGTACTCTGCAAAGATAAATGGAGCAAACCATGCCGGCAGACAAATTCGGCCGATTCATGACCAGCGATACATTTTTGACGCGCGCGAACGCGGCAGTTGCCATAGCAGTACCTATGGTGCACACACGACCTTCATTTCCTTGCGGGCGTGAATCTGGCCGCCGATTGTGGGGAATGACCCATAAACTGCGCAAACCAGCACCGAACGCCACATAAACTGGGCGATCCGGTTATCGGTACAGCGAACCTAATGGGAAAATGGGCGATTCGGCCGCCCCCAGCACGACAGCTGGGGCCTGTTCCAGTCGGGCATTCGGCAAGATGCGGATGAGAGGCAACTGAAAGCCTATGCCCTCGCGTTGAAGCCAAGTATGCGCTAACGTACCAACAAAACCGGGAGCGAAGACAAACGAACCACACTCTCGGCGACACTTCCCAGCAACGCGCGCCGCACTCCCCGTCGGCCGTGGGTGCCTAAAACCATGGCTTGTGCCCCGGCCTGCAGAGCCAGCCTCTCGAGTTCTGTCGCAACGTCGATATAGGTCAGCGGGTCATCTGTCGTGACCTTCGCAGCCTGCACGCCAGCCTGCTGCGCCTTGAGCATCGCTTCCGCAACAAGCTTATGGCCGTGCTCGATCAACGTTTCGGTAATTTTCCGCATATTCAGCGCGCCAAGATCCCATTTGACGTGGGTGTTGTCGACGACATGGGCGATGACCAGCTTCGAGCCAACCGCCTTAGCCAACCGTATCGCCTCGTCCAAAGCATGTTGTGCCGTCGGACTTCCGTCGATTGCGACCATGATGGTGTCGTACATTGTGACCTCCTAGTAATAGCGCAGCGAGTTGCAACCTCACAGTCCGAGAGGATCAGCGTTCTACCTCTCTCCGTGCATCATCGGAAGGCGTCGCCCCCGGCTCCGGTCGCCGCAAGCGTAGACGTTTCGCTTGCAGGAAATAGCGCCAGTCTATTTTTGCGAATCCGTAAACGAGGGCCAAGAACAACGCCTGCGACAGGACGAAGTAGATGCCCATATAAGCACCGTCGATCTCGGACCCCTCATCCAGATAACGCGCACCAATCTGGGCGATGTGCGTCCAGGTCAGATAGCTCACCCAACGGCCGACGAAAAATGGCAACCCGATCAGCCACAGACGCATGCTGGTAAGGCCGTAGGCAATGAAGACGAAGTTGGAGGGAAACGGGCTGAACGCATACGCGAATACCAGCCCCACGGTCATGCCTTTGCGGTCCTCCAACAAGGCCCGGATCACATCGATGTTTTGGCGATCCGCCTCGCGCATCCAGCGGTTACGCACGAGCATGCAGGACAGCCGTGCCAAGACCAGTCGACCGGCGGTTGCCGCACAAGCCGCCACGCCGGCAAGAAGTGCTGGATTGGCGTCGGGTTGCGAGAAGCCAATCCAAGACATCACCATCCAAGTTGGCGGAGCAAACGCCGGCACCACGTTCAGTAGAAAGATCGTCACAAACAAAGCCAGCAAACTCGTCATAACGTTCATGCCTCCCTACCGAGCACGTGAAACAACTCATCTTCCTGAGCACAGTGCAGACGCAGGACCGCCTCCAAGCCATACAGCAGACGCTGCAGCTCTTGCGTGACAAGTGCGTCGGGTCCTTCAGCAGAAATATCCGCAACGATCCGGCCGAGAACGTTCGTCACCCGGAAGATCTCGCGGTGCATGCCACTCATCGCGGCCATCGGGTCCTCTCCGCCGAGCAGGCGCGCTACATCCGGATAGAGCTCGGTATCGTCTCGGCGCTCGTGCGGCACGAGAACCTCAGTCAGTGATCGGTTCAGTGCCAGCAGCTCGGCTCTTGCCGCGCTGCCCTCCATGTGGGGCAATGTGTCCGCCATGATGCGGATCCGATCCATGATGGGTTCCAGTTCCGCATGCTCCGCCTTGAGGCGTTCAACGTCGGCCGGTGCCAGAGACAGCATCGCTTCGTTTGCAGCCGGCCGCAGGGCACGCAGCGCGTTGGCAATGACGAGTACGTCGATCACTTCCTGCAGCATTGCGCCTGCCAATGGCGGCAGATAGCCCAGAGCCGCGGCAGCCATCGCCACGAGAGACATCGACATCCCGATCGCCACGCTCTGCAGCGCAATCTGCCGTGTGCGGCGTGCGATTCGTACGGCCTCGACCAGTCGATCCAACCGGTCGACCAACAGCACCACGTCCGCCGCCTCGGAGGACGCCGCCGCCCCGCGGGCGCCCATCGCCACACCGATGTCCGCTGCGGCCAGCGCCGGGGCGTCGTTCACACCGTCCCCAACCATGATCACCTTGCCGATCGCGCGAGCCTCCTGGATGGCTGCCAGCTTGGCTGCCGGCGACAGTGACGCGTAGACCTCGGTCACCCCCAACATGGCCCCAACGGACTCGGCAACGTCAGGCCGGTCTCCTGTCAGCATCGCCTGACGCGGCACGCCCTCCTGACGCAGAAGACGCAGCGCGCGGGGCGTCTCGAGACGGATGCGGTCGACCAACTGCAGTGCGCCGACCAGTTCACCGTCCACCCCAACAAAAACAGCTGACGCACCCGCGTAACCTACACGCTTGATGAATCCCTTGCTCCAGGCAGGCACATCAGATGCCCCCAGGACATGGGGCAACGTGCCAATCGCAACGACGTGGCCACCCACGCGACCTTGAACACCTGCACCTGGGTTTTCGACAACGTCACTGGGAAGTTGCAGCGCAGCTCCACGCTCATGGGCCGCCTTGGCAACCGCTTCCGCCATGACATGATTCGATGCTTGGGCGAGCGAACCGGCGAGGCTCAGCACCATGTCCGGTCGATAGCGATGGTCACATTCAATGTCGACTAAACGGGCGTACCCGCTGGTCAGAGTTCCCGTCTTGTCAAAGAACAGTGTGTCGGCCAGAGCGAGTTGTTCGAGGGCTCCACCGCCTTTGACTAGCACCCCTCGCTTTGCACAACGCGACATGCCAGCGACGATCGCGACCGGCACGGCGAGAATCAATGGGCAAGGTGTAGCGACGACCAACACAGCCAGGCATCGCGTCGAGTCGCCGGTGAGTATCCAGCTGACCCCTGCCAGGAAAACGGTAACGCCCAAGAAAGCGACGGCGTAGCGGTCGGCCAGCCGCACTGAAGGGCTGCGCTCCGCCTGGGCCGCGCTGACCAGGCGGACAATCCCTGCGAACGTGCTGTTCTCCGCTGACGCGCCCGCCACCATTTCAAAGGCGGTACCGACATTCAACACGCCGCTGCAGATCGCATCGGCCGCGAGGCGATGTCGAGCGATCGATTCTCCCGTCAGCGTGGCTTCATCGAGGTCCGCCGGCTCTGACAGCGTACCGTCCACGGGAACGACTTCGCCGTGCCGCACCAGCAGGCGATCCCCCGCCTGAACGTCAGCCAGATCAACCTGCTGCCACTGACCGCTGTGGAAGCGGTTGGCCCGTTTTGGCGCGTGGCTCAACAGCGCCGTCATTTCTCGCTGCGCCCGCGATTGCGCGAAATCCTCCAGTGCCCGCCCGCTCGCAAGCATCAGGGCGATCACGGCAGCAACCAGGACCTCCCCCGACACCAGGGCAAAGCTGATCGACAACAGCGCCAGGACGTCTACCCCGGCTTGCCGCCGCATGACCGAACGGGTAATCGTCACCGCCAGGGCCAGCCAGTTCGGGACGACCCCAACTAGCCAGAGGTCTCGCGCAAGCGCATCGGCATTGAGGTAGCGCGCCAACAATCCGGCCGCCAGCGTCGCGGCCGAGACAGCGAGCAGCGCCATATTGAGATGACGGAAGCCGGATTCCATGAACGATGGGCCTGCGCGAATAGCGACCTGGGAGAACCGTTTGCTGCGCTAGATCATGCGACGCAACAATCGGTCTTTCAGCATGAACTCATGCCAGAGTGCTGCGGCCGCATGCAGCCCAACAAAGATGTACACGAGCGTGGCACCTGACTCATGCACCTCCTTGCTGAGGCTCGCCAAGCTTTTGTCCTGCACGAGGGGGAGCGTCAAGGTCAGCCCGAACGGCTGAATCGGCTTACCACCCCAGGCCAGCGCCAGCACGCCAAGAATGGGCATCCCGACCATCAACAGGTAGAGCACGCCATGCGTGAGGCGTGCTGCACGCTGCAGCAGTTGTGGGCCAGGGACCGGTGCCGGCGGCTGGGTTCCCCAGCGGACAAATAAACGCAGCACCATCAACGCGAGCACGGACAGCCCCGCGGTCTGATGAACGACAAATACGGCGGCGCGCGTGGTGCTGCCCTTGGGGAAAAAGTCGAGTATCTCGATCGCCACCACGGCAATCGTGACTGCCAGGAATACCAGCCAATGCAGGGAGCGCATGGCAAGGGAGTACTTCTGTTCGGAGCGCATAAAACCACCTAGAAATTGAGAATGCGTGAATCATGGCTGCGCAGTACAACATCTATGTACTCGCATGCCCCGTTGCGGACCAGCGACTTCTGATCGATCGCCACCGTGATACGGAAAACAGTTGTCGCAGATCAAAAAACTGCCCTCCCTCGCGTTTAGGTTGGCGCCTCCACAGGGTCCACGTGGGTCATTACGTTGAGCACATCGCGGCGCAGCATGACGCGGCGCCGCGCTTCCAATGCAATGTCGTGGCCTTGTCTCACGTTGGCACGCGCATCGACTTCCAGGTGGACATCGACCAGGATCATGTCGCCCATGCGGCGGGTCTTGACGTCGTGTACGCCGTGCACGCCCGGCGTTTCCAGCATCGTTTGGTGAATCGCCTCAACGGTTTCCTGGTCGACGGCACGGTCCATGAGATCGTGCAGCGCCTCCCACCCGAACTGCCAACCCATGCGCGTCACCATCAGGCCGACGATCAGGGCAGCCACAGGATCAAGCAGGCGGTAGCCGAACACATTGCCCACAATGCCGAGCGCCACCACCAGCGACGAGGCGGCGTCCGAGCGTGCGTGCCAGGCGTTGGCGACCAGCATGCTGGAGCGCACACGCTCGGCAACGGCCAGCATGTAGCGGAACAGCAGCTCCTTTGCCGCCAGCGCCCCGAGAGCGACCCACAGGCCGATGAGCTTGACTGGCTGAATGGCCTCGGGGTGCTCCAGCTTCACCACTGCATTCCAAAGCATGCCGACGCCGACGGCCAGCAACAGCAAGCCGAGCACCAGCGACGCGGCGTTCTCGAAGCGCTGATGGCCATAGTGGTGAGTTGCATCCGGTCCTTTCTGGCTGTGGTGGCGGGCAAACAGCACAATGAAGTCCGAGATCAAATCGGACAACGAGTGGATGGCATCGGCCACCAACGCCTGGGAGCCGGCCAGGATGCCCGCCACGACTTGTGCAACGGTCAAGCTCAGGTTGACGCCCACGCTCACCAGCGTGCTGCGCCGTGCGGCTGCCTGCTTAGTCGCACTGTCTTCGGTATCCAGGTCGATCTTGAGATCGAGGTCTTCGGGATGTCGCATGATTCATCTACGTTAGGACACGTGGAGTACGCCGCTGCTTCGGTCGTTGCGAACGCACCCACGTTGATGGTTATCGCTATCTATTCATGGGGCATGTAAGGCGTTGCTCAAGATCAGTCATCGAAATCCCACATGCGATGCAGATCCAGCTGGAGCCGGCTGTCCGCCTCCAGTACGTTCACCCGAGCGAGCCGCTCGGCCAACACTGCGTCGGCAAGGCTGCGGCGTGCCACCAACAGCTCGGTCAAGCCGGACTCGCCGGCGCGAAACGCGCGGGTGGCGCGGTCGGCTGCGCGTCTCTGTAACGTAGCCGCTTCGATCTGTGCCTGCGCGGCTCCTCCTTTGCCTTGCAGGTCACGATAGAGCACGTCGAATTCCGCACCCAGGCGTCGTTCTGCACCGAGTCTGCGGCGAGCTGCAGCTTCCGCATCGGCCGCGGCCGCCACTGCGGCAGTACGGCGATGCGCCGAGCCAAGCGGCATCGCCACGCTCACTCCCATGATGCGTTCCGCACCACCACGCTCCACCGATACGAACATGCCGACGGTGGGATCGGGCCGGCGCTCCAGATCTGCACGCTTGGCCATCTGCTGTGCCTGCGCCTCTTCCGCCATGGCAAGCCGGTACTCGTGGCTGTCCTGTATGTACTGCGTGCGCAATCGTTCCGGTGGGTCCTGCGGCAACACAGGCAGCGCGGTGTCAGCGGCCATCATGGGCCGGGGCAACCCCGGAAAACGGGCCTGCAGTTCCGCCTGCGCGGCCTGTTCGGCTGCAGCAGCCGTCGCCAGTGCGGCTTGCATGCGAGCCTGATCAGCTGCTGCCAGTTCACCGTCCAAGCGCGAAGCGTCACCCAACTGGACCCGGCGGGCCGTCAGCGTCGCCAACTCGGCCGCAGCCCGGGCATTCTCCTGAGCGGCCTGGCGTGCTTGCCCAGCCCGCACAGCAGCAAACCACAGCGAGAGGATCTGCCGCGATGCTTCGTGGCGTGCGTCCTTCACCGCAAGTTGGCCAGCCTCGGCCGCCGCATCAGCAAGCTGGCCATCGGCTTGAGCCTTGCCCCACAGCCTCAACGGCCGCTCCACGGCGATCTGCCCTTCGGCATGTCGCTCAGACGGATCTCGGACCTGACGCCCCTGTCCTATCGCTCTCACCACAGTCTCGGCCGTCCCCGCTCGAATGCCTTCGGCACGGGCCAGCGTGGCATCGCGCCGGGCTTCGGCCGTCATCACCTCGGGCGATTGCGCAACCGCTTCACGCACCGAGCTCTCAGCGGGTAGGTAGCCCGGCGTGTTCTGCGCTTGCGCGGCGGTGCCGCAAAGCAGCATCACGCCGGCTCCGACCAATGCGAAGCGAAACATGTCCAACCTCATCGCGAATCTCCCTGCCCATCGGCCGTCCGGGCCCGGGGCATACCAAAGCGTTCAAACAGCAAGGGGAGCAGGAGCAGCGTAAGTGCCGTCGAAGAAAGCAACCCGCCCGACACAACGATCGCCAACGGGCGTTGAATCTCCGACCCTGGCCCGCTGGCCAATAGCAGCGGAATCATCCCCAGTGCGGTGATGCAGGCCGTCATCAGCACCGGCCGCAGGCGGTCTTGCACGCCCACACGCACGGTTTCCGCCATGCTCAAGCCCGACTCCAGCAAGGTGTTGAAGTGCGACACCAGCACCACACCATTGAGCACCGCGATCCCGAGCAACGCGATAAAGCCGACGGAGGCGGGCACCGACAGGTACTCGCCCGATATCCGCAGCGCAGCGATGCCGCCTACGAGCGCAAACGGAATGTTGACGACGACCAGCACCGCCTGCCGCACCGAGCGGAACGTGAGCATCAGCAGCAGAAAGATGGCACCCAAGGCCAGCGGCACGACCAGTGCTAGACGCGCCGCCGCACGTTGCTGATTCTCGAACTGGCCGCCCCAGACAACACGCAGTCCTTTCGGCAGCGTGCTGATGCTGCCAACCGCATCCTGTGCTTCCTGCACAAAGCCGGCCAGATCCCGGCCTTCAACGTTGGCCTGGATCACTGCAAACCGGGCTCCGTCCTCATGGTTGATGCGCACAGGCCCGTCCACGCGTTCGATGCGGGCCAGAGACGTGAGCGGCCAAGCTTTGCCATCTGGCGCCGTCACCAGGAGGCCGGTGAGGTTCTCCGGCGCTTGGCGCAGGCCCGCTCCGCCGCGCAGGATCAGCGGTGTACGCACAATGCCTTCGGGCACTACGCCAATCCGGTCACCTTCGATCAGGGCTCGCAACTGCGTTTGCAGGGCATCTCCGGTAAAGCCAGCGTGGCCGACTGCCGCGCGATCCAGCGAGACCTTCAGGTACTGCACACCACTGTTGCTGGGCGCGATCACCTCGGCGGCGCCACGGATGGAGCGCACCTTGGCAGCAATGGCCTGTGCGGCCGCGTCAATAGCGGCGAGATCGCTGCCGAAGAGCTTGATGGCGATATCTCCGCGCGTACCGGTCAGCATCTCCGACACGCGCATCTCGATCGGCTGCGTGAAGCCATAGATCACGCCGGGAAAGCGCTCCATCACGTGACGAATGGCTGTCGCGATGTCCTCCTTGCTGCCGCGCCACTGGTCCTTGGGCTTGAGCACCAGGAAGGTGTCGGTCTCATTCAGACCCATCGGGTCCAGGCCCAGGTCGTCGGAGCCGGAGCGCGCCACGATGGAGCGGATCTCGGGCACCTCTTTGAGCAGCGCTTGCTGCACGCGTTGGTCCAGGTCCAGCGATGCTGCCAGGGAAACAGACGGCGCCTTTTGCAACTGCACAATCAGATCGCCTTCGTCCATGGTCGGCATGAACGTCTTGCCGACTGACATGTACAGCACCACGGCCACGACAAGCGCCACCCCCGCCACGCCAAACACGATGCGGCGGCGCGCCGCGGTCCAGGCCTGCAGGCGGGCAAAGCCACCCGCCACCTTGCGCATCAGCCAAGGCGCCTCATCCGCATGCGCGAGCAGCAGCATGGAGGCCAACGCCGGCACGACCGTAAAGGCGATCACCACAGACGAGGCCAGTGCCAGCACGATGGTCAGCGCCACCGGCCCGAACAACTTGCCCTCCAGCCCCTGCAATGACAACAGCGGCAGGAACACGATGGCGATGATGGAAACGCCGGAGAGCATCGGCACCGCAACGGTAGCCACTGCGTGACGGATCACGGCCCCGCGCAGCGCTGGATCGGTCTTGTGGTCTTGGGCACGCGCCATGGCGGTCTCAATGTTCTCCACCACAACGACCGCCGCATCCACCAGCATGCCCAGAGCAATGGCCAGTCCACCCAGGCTCATCAGGTTGGCGGTCAGGCCCACGTAGCGCATCAGCAGGAAGGTCGCCAGCATCGACAGCGGCAGCGTGGCCGCCACCACCAGCGCCGCCCGCACACCACCCAGGAACAGGTACAGCGTGATGACCACCAACACGCTGGCTTCAATCAGCGCACGCACCACCGTGTTGGCTGCGCGTGTCACCAGCTCGCCACGGTTGTAGAACACGTGTGCCGACATGCCCTTGGACAGTTGAGGGCCAAGCGTGTCCAACCGTTCCTGTACCGCCTCGACCAGCTTGCGGGCATCGCTGCCGCGCAGGCCCAGCACCAGCCCTTCGACTACCTCACCGTTGCCATCCTTGCTGACAGCGCCGTTGCGGGTCGCCTCACCCAGCTGCACGGTGGCCACATCGCCCACGGTGACGGCAGGGTTGGACGCCGGACTCTGCGCTGGCACCACGACAATCGCCCGCAGATCGTCGAGCCCGCGCACGCCGCCTTCCACGCGGACCACCCAGTGCTCGTCACCGCGATCAAGCCGGCCCGCACCATCGTTGCGATTGTTGGCATCCAGCGCCTGGCGCAGCTGTTCCAGCGTCACCCCCCGTGCACGCAAGCGTGCCGGATCGGGCGTTACCTCATAGCTGCGGACCTCGCCACCCAATACGTTGACATCGGCCACGCCAGGAACGGTGCGCAACGCCGGCCGGATGACCCAGTCCAGCACTCGGCGCCGCTCCGCCAGCGAGTAGCCGTCGCCCTCCACGGTGAACATGAACATCTCGCCCAGCGGCGTGGTGATCGGCGCTAGGCCGCCCACGGCTGTCGACGGCAGGTCGCGGGCAAGACCTGCCAGGCGCTCCGACACTTGCTGGCGTGCCCAGTAGACGTCCACACCCTCTTCAAAATCGACCGTCACGTCGCTGATGCCGTATTTGGACACCGAGCGCACGATCGTCTTATGCGGAAGGCCGAGCAGTTCCTGCTCGATGGGTGTCGAGACACGCTGCTCGACTTCTTCCGGCGTCATGCCCGGCACCTTGAGCACGACCTTGACCTGCGTCGGCGAGATATCGGGAAACGCATCAATCGGCAGGTTCAGGTAAGCCCAGACGCCAGCGGCAGCAAGCACGCCGGCCGCGATCAGCACCAGCACACGCTGGCGCAAAGAAAACTCAATCAGGCGGGGCAGCATCACTGTTCTCCCGCCAGCAAGCCCTTGAGTGCACCGACGCCCGCAACCGCTACGCGTGTCCCTGTAGGCAGATTGGCGCGCAGGACAGCGACGGCGTCATCCGTACTGGCAACTGCGACCTCCTGGAAGCGGAAGCCTTTGTCGGTGGCGACAAACACGCCCGGAACGCCGGACACGTAGGCCAACGCGGCCGCCGGAACCCGCACCAGTCCCGAGGCGCCCGCGCCGGTAGAGCCGCGCAGCTTGAGCGTGACGTTGACGCTCTCGCCGGCGCGCAGGTCGCCACGGCGCTCCAGCGACGCCCGCACACGCACCCCTGCCGTACCGTCACCCGAAGGCGCAACGCCAATGACCGTACCGCTTGCACCGCGCGGCACGATCTCGATGCGGTCGCCTATGGTTGGCACGGGCACATCGCGGCCAACCAGCAGGTCCAGCTCCAGCGCAGCCGGGTCAACGATCCGGAAAAGCGGCGCGGCTGCTTCAACTCGAGCCCCCGGAACAGCGTTGACCTCCGACACCACGCCGCCATGATTCGCAATCAGTTGCGCTTCACCGCCCGCACTAGCGAATGCGATGCCTGCGGAAGCCAGTTCGGCCCGGCGCGCCTTGGCCATGGCGTTGGCTTCAGCGGCCCGCGCCTGCGTTGCCTGCCAGCGGCTCCCGGCGATGATGCCGTCGTCAAAGAGCGCCTTGTCACGGGCGAGCGATTGCTGCGCCAAACGCGCCTGCGAGTTGGCCTCTGTGAGCGCGCGGCTCGCTTCAAAGAGCTGCGGGCTCAGGAAACTCGCCAGCGGTTGACTCGGGCGGACGGTCTGCCCGAGTGACACCAGCACGCGAGGCACCACGCCCGCGTACGGAGCCGCCACCACATATTGCGCATCCGGCTTGAAGACGACACGTGCGTGGGTGCCGACTTCCAAGCCCCCAGAAGCTGCGACCAAACTAAAGCGCACACCCAGTGCGCGCGCCTGCTCAGCCGACAGAGACGCTGCCCGTGCCCCCGGTTGAGCAGTAGCCCAACGCAAAGGAAATGCAGTCAGTGCAATCGATGCGCCAACCACCAGAATTCGTTTGAGAAACATGCTTGACTCCAATCCACGAAGGCAACGCTGTCAGCGTCATCCTCTAACTGCGTCGCATCCCGAAGCGGTATAAGGACCGACTGCGGCTGGGTATTTCCAGGTGATGCGAACAAGAATTTGGAAGCAGTGGATGGCCAGCGGATAGCAATGCAGCTACCGCCTTGTGGCGTCGAGCGAACGTGATGGGTCAGAAGCCGATGCTCCTAACGAATTCATGATCGCTACGGTGGGCGTGATGGGGCTGTTGCAGATCAATTAAACAAGTGTTCTGCTGCACCGTGACGCGCGTGCCGTCCGCCTGCTGAGGATCAGCGGGCCAGTGGGGGAGCCTGCGCTGGAGGAGGTCGATTGATGCGATCGCGCCAGCGCGCGCGAATTGGTGCTGGCCGAAAGACTGGGCGTGATATGGCAGAGCGGGCAAGCGCTGCCAGCAGAAGAAAGGTGAGTGCCGATAACCCAGGCCCCGCAGCAGCCCAAAGAAATCCGGCGAGATCCGATGGACCGAGCGCGGGCTCGACATCGACCTCAAAGGGTTCCCTGCTCGTCAGCGCCAGTTCACGACCGAGAGCATCCTCCTCGTGCGCGGAGGCTCGGTGATAGGGATATCCGAGGGATTGAAAATGAGAATCAACCGCGCCAGGAAGCGCCGTGTGCACGTGCAGGCCAGTCTGTTTCGGAGTTCCGAAATGGCCGTGCAGGAGCGGGCTCAGCAGCTGCAGCAACACGATAAGGAGCAGCAACACAGCCCGAAGCGAGATGCTTGGGGTTGCACGTGACATGCGCGCATTGTAGCGCATGGCATATCGTTGGATGTACTGACGGGAGACAGTCGCACCAAGGCGTACGCAAACGTACAACCGGCATCGCGCAAAGGCAACCGAGCCTCTCCTCGAAGAGATCCCCCTAAGCCCCTCTCGATTATCTTTGATCTGCATCAGCTTGATCTCGTCAGCAGATTGACAGCATCGCCCCCAACGACTTTCATGTTTGAACGTGCTGGTGAAAACCAAGAACAATGGGGAGGAGCACCATGCGACGTTTCATTGTTGTGCTCAATGCACTCGCGGCGCTGCTGACGATTGGCGGTCTCGTGGCATGGTCCAGCGAAGCAGGCGCGGTACCTGCCTTTGCGCGCCAAACCGGTATGGCTTGCATGGCCTGTCACGTCAGCTTTCCCGAACTGACCCCATTCGGCCGGTTCTTCAAGATGACCGGCTACACGCTGAAAAACAACGACACCATCCCGCTCTCGGGTATGGTGCAGATCTCGCGCACCAACACACGCACCATCGACCAGCAGGACTTCGACTTCGTCCGCAATGGCGACACCGTCCCGCAGCAGGCCAGCCTCTTCTATGCTGGCCGCATCTATGGCCCAGTAGGTGCCTTCGCGCAATGGACGTATGACGGCATCGCCCACCACAGCGCACTGGACAACACCGACATTCGCGCTGCTTGGCACCTGACGCGGGAAGAGGTCGATTTCATCTACGGCATCACCGTCAACAACAACCCAACGGTGTCCGATGTTTGGAATACCAGTCCGGCATTTGGCTATCCGTACGCTGCGCCCAACATCGGGGTGCCGCCTGCGGCAAGTACGCTGATCGACGGCGGACTCGCTCAGCAGGTGGTCGGCGCCAGTGCCTACGCGTTCTGGCAACGCCACGTGTACGCCGAACTCGGGGCCTACCGCACCGCCGATCAGGCGTTCTCTGTGTTCCGGGCGGGACAGGACACTGCCACCCCGGGCGGCGTCGCGCGCCTCAGCGGCGCAAATCCGTATTGGCGCATCGCGTACAACCAGGAATGGGGGGCGCATTCGATCATGTTCGGCACCTTCGGTCTCCTGGCCAACAGGTATCCAGACAACACCATGCCCGGCACGCCCACCGACCGCTTCCGCGACTTTGCCCTCGACGGCCAGTACCAGTACCTGACCATGACGCACGCCTTCACGGCGCAGCTGGCGTGGATTCACGAACAGCAGAACTGGCGCGCCAGCTTCCCGAGCGGCGGCATCGGCGCAGGCCCGACACCCGCCAACGCAACCGATCACCTGGATACCTTCAAGGCTAAGGCCTCGTACTACTACCAGCGCAAGTACGGCGCCACGCTGGCCTACTTCTCGACGACGGGCAACGCAGACCCCGGCCTCTACGCCCCGGCACCCGTCACCGGTAGCGCCAACGGGCGACCTGATACGCAGGGCCTGATCTTTGAACTGGACTACCTGCCACACCCGCAGATCAAACTGGCACTGCAATACACCTGGTACACCAAGTTCAACGGGGCGCATACCAACTACGACGGCAACGGCAGAAACGCGAGCGACAACAACATGATCTATCTGCTCGGCTGGTTCATGTTCTAGCGGCCGTATCAACGCAAAGATGCGAGGGGGAGAACACGATGAAGAGGTTCCATCAACCCGGGCGGATTTGGCTTGCTGGTTTGGCGGCCCTGGTAGCCATCGGTTGGTCAGCCGCAGCCGGCGCGCAAGACGGCGAAAAGCTCGCTGCGCAGTTGTGTTCATCCTGCCATGGCGTGCACGGCAAGAGCGAATCGCCGATGTTCCCGCGCCTGGATGCGCAGGTGCCGCACTACCTGGAAGCGCAGTTGAAGGGCTTTCGCAACCGCGGCCGCGGCGAGACTGATGCACAAGCCTTCATGTGGGGCATTGCCTCCCAGCTCGACGACGCAACGATCGCATCGCTGGCCGAGTACTACGCGCGTCAATCCGCGCCTGCTGGCCCAACAGGTGAGCCAGCCTTGATGGCACGCGGCAAGGAGATTTTCGAGCACGGCTTGCCTGGCGAAGGCGTACCAGCGTGCGCGTCTTGCCATGGCGCCCATGCCGAGGGCAATGGCACCTTCCCCCGCTTGGCGGGACAACACGAGGCGTACCTGTTGCGGCAAATCGGTGTCTTCAAGAATGGAACGCGCGCAAACGCACCTGTGATGAGTGCCGTCGCACACACGCTGACAGACGAACAGGCGAAAGCGGTTGCCACGTTTCTGCAAGCCCAGTAGATGGGATTCAACGTGTTCCGTTAGCTCTCTCAGAAAGACTGCCTCGTCAACTCGAGCTGCCTCTCAGCGCACCAACCAGCCATCTTTGCTGATTCAGTAGCGTTACCGACCGCAATCGGCTGTGAATTCAACAAAGAGGCAATTCAGCCGATTTTCCGACGATGGCCCGCAGCATTGAGCGCATGCACCGAACAAGCCAATGCTCGAACTGCACTCCATCGAACCAACTTCGCCATTTTTTTCTACTTCGCTAGATTCGGTTGAGAAAGCATCGATTTTTCCAACTAACTTCGCCACGTCGACATATGCGGCTCATCCTAACAGCTGCGCAAGGCAACGAAATTCGTGGGAGGGGGACAACGGGACCGGCAGAGAGCAGCAGTCTCGACATGCGCGTAAAACACCGTTGATGGCCAGTAATAGCCGGCCACCTCCCTATCCGCAACGGATCCCAACGCCCCGGAGCGAACATCCTCGGAACTCCATGCTCATTGAGCAGCAAGGAGTTCTTTCGACATGCAAATAGCGGATACCGGACACAGCCGGCCGAACTGCGAACTGGTCTGTACGGGAGACGGCGCCACACTGCGGTTGCATGATTTGTAACCGATGCGACTGAAGTAGTCGGCGGCGCTGGTCGTCAGCAGAAACAGCCTCTGTACGCCAAGCGCCGCAGCATCGCGCTCAGTGATGTCGACCAGTGCGCGCCCCAAGCCGCTATCACGCATGGAAGGTGCCACAGCAACAGAGCGAAGTAGTGCATCGGTGCCGTACACCTCAAGACCCGCGCAGCCAACGATCTGCCCGTCTTGCTCGGCCAGATGGAAGCGGTGGGCTTCTTCGCTGGCGCCAACATCCTCGCTTGGAAGACCTTGCGCGGCGAGCAAGGCCCGTATCGCTGCATAGTCCTCAGTGCACGCTGGTCGGAAGTTGGGCATGGTCGGGCCTTACACAGTTCAGATACTGCATTGATTGACGCGCTTCGACAGCTCTTCAGCGCTTTCCTTACGCTCGCTATACCGGTCGACCAAGTACGGGCCAATGTCCCTAGTCAGCAGCGTGAACTTGACCAGCTCTTCCATCACGTCCACAACGCGATCGTAGTAGGACGACGGCTTCATCCGCCCAGCTTCGTCGAATTCCATGAACGCCTTGGCCACCGACGACTGATTCGGGATCGTCAGCATGCGCATCCAGCGCCCCAGCACACGCATCTGGTTCACCGCATTGAACGACTGCGAACCGCCGCTCACCTGCATAACCGCGAGCGTCTTTCCTTGCGTTGGCCGAACAGCGCCGACCGACAGCGGAATCCAGTCGATCTGCGACTTCATGATCCCGGTCATCGCGCCGTGACGTTCGGGCGAGCACCACACCATCCCCTCGGACCACATCACAAGCTCGCGAAGCTCAACCACCTTCGGGTGACTTTCGGGCGCATCGTCCGGCAGTGGTAAACCGCTCGGATTGAATACGCGCACCTCCGCACCCATCGCCATGAGCAAGCGCGAGGCTTCCTCGACTAGGAGGCGGCTGAACGAACGCTCGCGCAGTGACCCGTAGAGGAGCAGCACTCGCGGCGGATGGGTCGACGGTGATGCCGGCCGCAGTTTGGCAGCATCAGGCACGCAAAACAGCGCGGCGTCGAGTTGGGGCAGATCGTCAAGCGGCTCAGACACGCTTACCCTCGGCATCGATCACGACCTCGCCGTCTTCCTTGGTGAAGGGTCCCTTCTGCGGATTCGGCAGGATGTCCAAGACAGCCTCGGACGGCCGGCAAAGCTTCGTGCCAATCGGTGTGACCACGATGGGCCGGTTCATCAGGATCGGATGCTGCCCAATGAAATCGAGCAACTGCGCATCGGTCCATTTCGGATCGCCAAGGCCAAGTTCCGCATAAGGCGTGCCCTTCTCCCGCAGCACCTCGCGTACGGTGAGGCCAGCGTCGGCCACCAGCTTGACCAACGTTTCCCGCGACGGTGGCGTCTTGAGGTACTCGATAACGACGGGTTCCTCGCCGCTGTTACGGATCAGGGCTAGCGTGTTGCGCGACGTGCCGCAGTCAGGGTTGTGGTAGATCGTGATGTTGCTCATGTCGAGATTCCTTGGGTACGGATGAGCCCTACGTCTTCGGCAGGTGCTCGCCTGAAGATTCAATGACGTTGGGATGGCCGCTGCGGGCGAAGCGAGGCTCAAGCGCTCGATGCAGCAGAACACCGAGGACAGCCCCCACGCATTCGGCCAGCACGAACCCCGGCACGCTGCCCGGCGCGATGCCGGCAAAGCTGTTGCTGAACATGCGACCAAACGCCGCCGCCGGATTGGCGAACGACGTAGACGCCGTGAACCAGTACGCCGCGCCGATGTACGCCGCCACCATGGACGAGGCACGCCCGTTGGGCGCCCGCAGGATGACCAGGAGCAAGCCGGCGGTTGCCACCGCTTCGGCAATCCACTGCCCGGTGCCGCTGCGCACCTTGGTGGAAAACTGCAGGATGCTCATGTCGAACATGGCATGCGCCAGCCATGCGCCCAGCACGGCACCGATCAATTGCGCGACGACGTAGGGAACCAGCGCAGCGCCGGGTAGCTCGCCGCGTGCCGCCATTACGGCGCTGACCACCGGATTGAAGTGCGCGCCGCTGACCGGCCCCAAGGTCTCGATCAGGATGTACAGCCCGCCCACCGTGGCCGCCGTGTTGGCAAGCAGCGCTATCGCAACGTTTCCGCCAGCCAGGCGCTCGGCCATGATCCCCGAACCAATAACGATGGCCAGCAGAAGAGCCGTGCCCAATGCTTCGGCGATGAGCCGGCTACGCATATCAACCATGGCGCTCAGTCCTGCGAAATGCGTTCAAGCTCGGTCTGCAGCTCGGCGTTGCTGAGCGTATCGAGCGGCAGCGCGAGAAGTTGCAGCATGCGGTAGCCGATGGCTTGGCGCGTCAGTTCGAAAGCTTGGCGCTTCCCCTCGTCGCCGCCCGGCGCGTTGGACGGGTCAGCATAGCCCCAATGCACCTTCACGGGACTGCCGGGCCAGTACGGGCAGGTTTCCGCTGCAGCGCTGTCACACACGGTAATGACGATGCGCATTTGCGGCGCGCCGTCTGCGACGAATTCATCCCAGCTCTTGCTGCGATAGCCGGCGGTATCGATGCCTGCGTTGGTGAGGGCTTCGAGTGCGAATGGGTTAAGGCGGCCGCTCGGTGCGCTGCCGGCGCTGTATGCACGTACATCTTTGCCGAGCTTCTGCGCCCAGTGATTGAGCATGCCCTCACTCAGCACGCTGCGTGCAGAGTTGTGGGTGCAGAGGATGAGGACGTTGGTGGTCATGGAAAGGAGGCTTACTGTTGGCCGATGTCGCGCACGGCTTTCTGCAGGGCCACGGTATCGAGCTTGGGGATGGGCAGCGACAGGAACAGCTCGATACGACGCTTCAGGGTGATGGCTGCATCGCGGATGGCTTGCTGCTTGCGTTCGTCGGAGCCTTCCACCGCAGCGGGGTCAGCTACACCCCAGTGTGCGGTCATGGGCTGGCCAGGCCAGACCGGGCAGACCTCGCCGGCCGCCTTGTCGCAGACGGTGAAAACGAAATCCAGCTCGGGCGCACCATCTTGTGAGAACTCATCCCAGTTCTTGCTGCGGAAGCCGTCGGTCGCAACACCAAACTGCTGCAGCGCACGCAGCGCAAACGGATTCACTGTCCCGGTCGGATGGCTGCCGGCAGAGAACGCCTTGAAGCGGTCACCCCCCAGGTGGTTCAGCAAGCCCTCAGCGAGGATCGAGCGGGCGGAGTTTCCGGTACAGATGAACAGCACGTTGTAGATCTTGTCGACCATAGTGGCGCTCCTAGCAGCAGGATGAATTGGACTTCACTGCGATGCCGATCGGCTTTCCACGCGGCGCGCGAGGTGCGCAGCAGGCGGAACCTTCCGTGGCTGCGTCTTCCTTCTTGTCTTCACTGAACACCGGGATGTTGCCTAGCGAATGGAAGTGCTCCCATGCAATGCCCTGCGGGTCGGTAATCCAATGCTTGTCGCTACGGGCATAGCAGCAGCTGGTTTCGCCTTCGTCCAGCAGCGCCATGTCTGCGGCTTCGGCGCGTGCCTTCAGCTCGGCCAGTTCGCCGGCGTCATCCACCTGGAAGCCAAGGTGGTCAACGCCAACCGCGCTGCCGCGCGTGGAGATGGCAAAGTTGATACGTGGGTCGTCCAGCATCCACTTCGCATAATCGCCCTCTACGCGCGTCGGGTTAGCGGCAAACAGCTTGGAGTAGAAAGCGATGCTCTTGCTTAGGTCGTCAACGTGGACATGGACGTGGAATCGTTTCATGGAGAGCTCCTTCAGCATTTGCAATCGGTGGAACTGGCTTCCAGGCAGGCCTCGCCCTGGCAGCAGTTGGCAGTCAGGAAGCCGAGCAGACCGTCCATGTGGTCGTACGCCGCGCGATAGATCAGGTTGCGGCCGTCGCGCTCTTGCGTCACCAGGTGCGCGTTCATCAGTTCCTTGAGGTGGAACGACAACGTGGCGCCCGGCACGTTGAGCTGTTCGGCAATCGCACCGGGAGTCATACCTGCGGGCCCGGCGACCACCAGCATTCGGAACACTCGCAGGCGGAGGCCGTGGGCGAGCGCGGCAAGGGATCGGATAGCGTCGTTTTCTTCCATATTTCCAATATATTCGAATTATTGAATGGCAGCAAGGAGTTGGCGCACGGGTAGAGACTAGCGACCACTCTTGGTTGGCAGTGGACATACCCACCGCAACCAGCAGTCGATCGACACCAACCTACTTCGCTATTTTTTCTAACTTACTTCGCTATTCCTGAACCCAGAGAGGCGTCTTTTTCTAATTTTCTTCGCTAGACCGACACTTGCTGGCGCCCTGTCTAGCACGGCCCGGCGGAAACAAAGCCGGTTGCCGCCGCGCTCTACAATTGTGCGCAATCCACCGCTTCACCGACCCCTATGCCGCCCCCGCCCACACCTGACGACAGCGCGCACCGGCCGCGCCAACTGCACGGCCCGGCGGTGGACGCCAAGAGCCTGAACCCGGGCGACTACCAGAACACGCCGGGCCTGGCAGCCGTGATGCCCAAGCGGTTTCCCAACGGTTTCGTGGTGGCAGCACACGAGCACGCGCGGGCGCAGTTGATCTTCGCTACCAGCGGTGTTGTGGAGGTCACGGCCAACCATGCGCTCTGCCGTATTCCTCCGCAGAAAGCGCTCTGGATTCCGCAGGGCATGCCGCACGCCATGCGCGCCTGCGGCGATGTCGAGATGCGCACGGCGTATGTCAGCCCGCAGGCGTACGGGCAGAGTGCGCCGCCGGTGCCGCGCATGGTCAATGTGTCGCCACTGCTGCGCGAGCTGATCGTGCGGGTGGCGGCGCTTCCCGTCGGGCATCCGCCGACCGGCCGTGAGGCACTGATGACCGAACTGATGCTGGCAGAGATCGAGTGGTCGCCAGACCAGCCCCTCCCCCTGCCATCGGGCTCGGACCGTCGCCTGGCCCGCATCTGTGACGCCATCCTGGCCAACCCATCCGACCCGCGCACGCTGGAAGACTGGGCCGCCGAGGCGGGCGCGTCGAGCCGCACGCTGTCACGCCTGTTCGTTGCGCAGACCGGGTTGTCGTTCGTGCATTGGCGGCAGCAGGCCCGCATCTGCGCGGCACTGCCGCTGCTGGCTGCGGGCATGCCCGTCACGGCGGTTTCGGCCGAGCTGGGCTATGAGACCGTAGGGGCGTTCTCGACCCTGTTCAGGCGCTTTATCGGTGTGCCGCCCAGCGCGTACGCCATGTTGTCCGATTCGGCGTAGCAAACGTCCGCCACGCAGATGCGCCGCTGAGGTGCGCCGCCTATCGTGTTGCCCAGCACACCCCGTGCAGCAAAACGAATGAGGACCGACATGGTGCGTGAAGACGTTGAATTTCTTTCCGAAGGTGTGATCCTGCGCGGCTGGTTCTATCCGGCCGCCGATGCGCGTCCAGACCAGGCCGGCGCGGCCATCGTGATGGCGCATGGCTTTTCCGCAGTCAAGGAGCAATACCTGGATCGCTATGCCGAAGTCTTTGCACGCAGCGGCTTTGCGGTGCTGGTGTATGACCATCGCAATTTTGGCGCGAGCGACGGCCAGCCGCGCCAGGAAGCCGACCCCGTCATGCAGAAGCGCGGCTATCGCGATGCCATCAGCTATCTGATCTCGCGGCCCGAGGTGGACGGCCAGCGTATCGGTATCTGGGGGACGAGCTTCAGCGGAGGGCACGTGCTGGAGGTGGCCGCCGTCGACAAACGGGTCAAGTGCGTGGTGTCGCAGGTGCCCACCATCAGCGGCTATCAATCCGCCTTGCGGCGCACGCGTGCCGATCTCGTGCCGGCAGCGCTGGCGCGCTTCGCACAGGACAGGCAGCAGCGCTTCGCGGGTGCCGCACCGATGATGGTGCCCGCCGTATCCGCCGACCCGACAGCGCCGTGCGCAATGGCCGGTGCCGACGGCTTCCGCTTTTTTACCGACACCGCGCCGTTCGCTCCCAACTGGCGCAATGAAGTCACGCTGCGCAGCGCAGAGCTGTCGCGCGAGAACGAGCCCGGCGCCTTTGTCGACCGCATCGCGCCCACCCCGCTGCTGATGATCGTGGCGGATCAGGACGTGCTGACGCCGGTCGATCTCTGCCTGCAGGCTTACGAGCGCGCGTTGCAGCCCAAGGCGCTCTCGCTGGTCAAGGGTGGACACTTCACGCCCTACATCGAACATTTTGAGCAGACCAGTCGCGTCGCGGCCGAATGGTTTGGCCAGCATCTTTGATCTGACCGGGCCAGGGGCGGCCGGCGCAAATACAACGCCGACGCCCTTCAAGCCACCTTCGGCCCGACGCGTCTTGATGATCTGATACCGTTTCGGTCTGACAGCCTTGGCCATGCCACGCGCACGTCACCACACAACGTTCAGTCCATCGCCTCCACCCAAGCATGACCACGCTTCACATCATCATCCTGGCCTGCGTCCAAGGCCTTGCCGAGCTGTTGCCGGTTTCCAGTTCGGCCCACGTCATCCTGGCCGAGAAATGGTTGGGGCTGGACCCGACATCGCCCGATATGACGCTGATGCTGGTCATGCTGCACACGGGCACCATGTTTGCCGTCATCGTGTATTTCTGGCGCTCGTGGCGGCAAACGTATTTCTCGTCGACCCGGGCACTGTGGAACAACGGCGTCCAGCTGGCCGTGGCCACGGTGGCCACGGGCGTCGTCGGCCTGACCCTGCTCTACGTGATCAAGCACGCCTTCATGGGCGGCGCCGACAGCTTTGAGGTGGAGCACCTCTTTGGCAATACCAAGTTGATGGCGGTCAGCCTGGCCGTGGCGGGTGTGCTGATCATCGTGTCGTCCAGGCACGCCAACACGGCCACCGGCGAGTTGACCGGCTGGCGCGCGCTTTGGATCGGGGCCGTGCAGGGGCTGTGCCTGCCGTTTCGCGGGCTGTCGCGCTCCGGCGCGACGATCTCTGCGGGGATGCTGGTGGGTGTGCAGCGCCGCCGTGCCGAAGAGTTCAGCTTCGCACTTGCCGTGGTGCTGACCCCGGCGGTCATCGTCAAGGAAGGCTATCGCTTCTACAAGGCCTATGCGGGCACCGCCGACAGCATGCTGCACATGCTCGCGCCGAGCCTGCTGGGCATGGTGTTCAGCTTTATCGCCGGCTTGGTCGCACTGCGCTGGCTGTCGCGCTGGCTGGAGCAAGGGCGGTGGTATCTGTTCGGCTGCTACTGCCTGGTTGCGTCGGTCGTCGTGTGGATGTTCGGGGGCTGAGGCTGCGTCCACTCTTTTGAAGACGTCGGCTGCAGAGGCTCACAAGGCGTTCGCCCTCCTGCGGCAACGCCATCGCATGACAACGCGCCAGTACTAACAACACGGGGCATCGACGACCGCTTTCGCATCCGTCGATGCCCCGTGTCTCGTTACAGTGCTGCCGATCAGGGCAGCGGCGTCAGCCTCGGGTAGACATGGCTGACCGGCACCTTGTTGGTCGTATGGCACGAGAAGCAGTTGGCGCTCGGGGCGGAGGGCGTCGTGCCCTGCACAAAGGTTTCCATCGTCGCGTTGGCAAGATGGTTCGTGCCGACCTCGTTCCCCCCGTTGGGCGGTGCGCCGAAAATCGTCCACGTCGTGCCCAGCTGGAAGTACTGCCGGCGCACGTCTGCCGCGTTCAACTGCGAGATCACGCTGGCGTTGGCCGAGATCACCTGCGTGTTCAAGCCAGCCGCATTGGCAGGGTTGCCGCCATCGTTCGATCCCCACGGCTTGGCGCGCAGCACAGGCGACGGACCAACCGGCGTGCCGGTAATGGCGGTGCCCGTCCAGCTGTTGTTGGTGGCATTGAACGGACCGCTCGACCCGCTGGGCATGAACAGCCAGTTGCCGGCGGTGTCCTGCGTGACCGTCTTCATGCCGCTCGTCGAGTTGTAGGCGTAGGTCGCATTCGGTGCATTGCCCTCGTGCTCGAACGTGCCCCACACCATCTCGCCGTGCCCGCTCGTTGAGCCCACCACATGCAGGCCCAGCATGACCAGCTTCAACGTCGTCTGCCCGTTGGGCACCCAGTTGTTCGGATTGCTCTTGTCGAACGTCGGGACCACCGCTTCGACCTGGATGTAGTCGTTCGGGTTGGGCACCTTGCTGGCATCCATCCAGCTCGACTTGGTCTCGATGGCCAGCGCCTTCGGGTCCTGGATCGTATGGCCCTTGCTGGCCGCAAAGCTGACCACGGCGTTCACGTCAGCCATTGAGGTTGGAAACGCGATGTTGGTATTGCCCGGGATCACCGCTGCGCCCTGCATCGTGCGGTGGAAGGCAAACACATCGTTCACGGCGATGATGTAGTAGATCAACGACCCGTTCTGCGAGATCAGCACGCCGCTGTCTGCCTGGCCCGGCTCAACGTCAATCACGTTGCCCGCCGGATCAATGAAGATCGGGATGCCCTTGACGACCAGCTTGCGCGCCTGGATGGCAGAGGTGAACGCCTTCACGGGCACAACCGGCACCGGCCGATCTGCCGAAAGCAGCGCGCGCTGGCGCACGATCGGTGCGAGCTTGAGCACCTTCGGCGCCAGCAGCTTGCCGTGCGCATCGAGCAGTTCCAGCGTGCCCTGCTCGGTCTTGCGCACGTTCTGGACTTGCGTACCCGGGATCAGCTTGCCATTGCCCAGGCGGATCGACGGCGGCTTCTGCCCCGGCATTTCGTGCGGCACTTCCACAATCTGCCCGGTGCGCGCCATCACGATCGGCAGGCCATGCGGGCCCAGCTCCATGGCACGCAGGAACATGTTGATCGGCCTCCCCGGTGAATTGGGGATGAAGTTGCGGCGTCCGCTGCTGTCTTCCGGGCTGACCGTGTAGAACTGCGGCGAGAACATGACGTGGCTGCCACCGCCATACGTGGCGGGCGCGGGCGACGTCAGCCACAGGAACATCTGCTCGGTCCACTGGAAGAAGCCGCAATTGGGCGCGAGCGCCACCGTGCTGTCGGCGGGCTTGACCACACCGTTGAGCGTGACCGTACCGCTATCAAAGAAACTCGCAACAGTGGCCGGCGAGATCGGACATCCTCCGGCGGCATCGGTCGGCACGGCTTGTGCCGCAGCCGTCTGTGCAACGCCCAACGCGGCCAGCAACGCCGCACCACGCAAAGCTTGCTGAACTCCGGAACGCAGTGGCATAGCGCCTCCCCAGGGTATTGGTCATTGTTCCTTTGGTACTGAATCGGGATTCGGGTGGGCGTTCATCTCCTTCATGGATGCGCCGCGAAAGCTGCGACGCGCAAGCACAGCGCAGGCAGCGGAATGAACGGCGCAGTCAGGTCGGGGCGCGTGTCGGTTCGCACGCTGCAGCGCGGAGCGGTACCCCGATGGCTGCACTCGCTTGCACAGTGCGTTGCCGTGATTGTTGTGTGTGGATCCGGCGTGCACTGCGCGGGGACTGCGCAATGGCAGTGCTAGCCTAGGAGATGGCCGGGGCAGCCAAGCATGAAAGTTTCTTTGCTCTGATGTGCATGCAACCGCATGAGATACGCCTGCAATCGGGCACGCTCGGGGCCAAACGTTTCCGACACAACCCGATGTACTGCGTGCATTGCTTGCTGCTGGTCATGACATCGTGCGCGGTTGTTCGACTGGCATATCGGCAAGGCCGGACGTCATGGCGACTCACACGGCTGACACTCCGCGCATCCCACTGATTTTCCAACTAAAGAAGCACGCCGCGGCACCACTTACACGCCCCAATACAGGGCATCCGAATGCCCTAATCCCCTGTAACCAAGCAACCGCAGTTTGATCTACGCAGTTCGGTCGACCACGCTAGAATTTGCGGCTCGAACGTCCCGCTTCGCCGCTTTATGTCGACCCTCGATCACCCTAGTCTGCAGGACCCCGCCACCCTCATCGAGATCGTGCGGGCGCAGTCCGAAATCGCCAAGCTCGGCACGGATCTGGGCGCCATCATGGCGCTCGTTACCGAACGGGCGCAGCACCTGACCTGCGCAACCGGCGCCGTGCTGGAACTGGCCGAGGGCGAAGACATGGTCTACCGCGCCACGTCTGGCCTGACCGACTCGCTGTTGGGCCTGCGCCTGGCGCGCAAGGGCAGCCTGTCGGGCCTGTGTGTGCAGACTGGCGACATCCTGCGCTGCGAAGATTCCGAACTCGACCCGCGCGTCGACCGCGAAGCCTGCCGTCGCGTGGGCCTGCGCTCCATGGTGGTGACGCCGCTCAAGCATCTGGACACGACGGTGGGCGTGCTCAAGCTGGTGGCACCCGAGGTGGATGCTTTTACCGAGCGTGATGTCGGTGTGCTGGAATTGATGTCCGAACTGATTGCGGCGGCCATGTTCCATGCTGCCAATGCCGAGCGCGACCAACTCTACCTGCGCGCAACGCACGATGCGCTGACCGCCCTGCCCAACCGCGCACTGTTCTACGACCGACTGCGCCAGTCGATCCACCTCGCGCAGCGCGCGCAAGGCGCGCTCGGCGTGCTCAACGTCGACATGGACAACCTCAAGACCATCAACGACCGCTACGGCCATCGCGCCGGCGATGCGGCCATCCGCGAGACCGCGCAGCGCATGAGCCGCAGCGCGCGCCGCTCCGACACCGTGGCGCGCGTGGGCGGTGACGAATTTGCCGTCATCCTGCCGGGCATCGATGCACGCGGCGATGCGCACACCCAATGCGAGCGCCTGATCGAAGAGGTGCAGCAACCGTATGCGTTTGAAGGCCAGTCGCTGGACCTGCGCGTGAGCGTAGGGGTGGCGTTCATGCCCGAAGACGGTACCGAGATCACCACCCTGCTCGACCAAGCCGACCGCGCGATGTACGCCACCAAGCGCCTGCGCAAGCAGACTCAGACCGCCACCACCGCGCATTGACGCCCTCAGCCCAACGGCAGCAGGCTCAGTCCAACCGCTCCACGGCCGGCACCCGCGCACGCCCATCGCGTAGCTCGGCTTTCGGTTCGTAGGCGCGCAGCACCAGGGCGAAGTCACCGGCGGGCGCCGGCAGCCAGTTGGCGCGCTGGGCAGGATCGGCCGGCGCATCACGCTGGATCAAGAGATCGATCGCGCCATCTGCGCCCACCTTGAGACCGGCGGTGCGATCGCCAATGGCATAGCGCGCGATCGGGTTGGGCGTGAAGAACAGCTTGCCGTCCGGCTCCACCTCGTACATCGACAGCGACCAGAACGCATTGACCGGCAGCGCCCCCGCCGGCAAATGCAGCCGATAGCGGTGCGCGCCCGAAAGCCGCCCCTGTTGCTGGTCGACAAACGTGATCGGGTACATGGCCTCGACTGTCTTGAGCGCGAGCAGGCCGCCCAGCGCGACTTGCGCGCGGTAGGCATAGTCGGTGCCGAAATCGCCAAGATCGGCCTTTGAGTACGACCAGCCATCGCTCTTAGGGCCAGCCGCCGACAGCCCGCCCTTGAGCGAGGCCAGCATGGCCGGCAACTGCTTCGTCCACAGCGCCTTGACCTCCGGCGACAGCGCCTCCCACTGGCATGCGGCACCACAAATGCCGACCGATGCCAGGCGCTGCATCAGCGCATCTTCGTAGCGCGGTGCGGGGTTGCGTGCCAGCATCAGGTTGGCCATGTCGACAAAGGCTTGCGGGCTCTGTTCAACCGGAGGCGCAGCTTGCCACCGCGGCGGCGTCTTGCCGGTGCCGATCAGTTCGACCTTGAACTGGTCCTGCAGGGCCGTCACGGCGGGCATGTCGGCCTCGCCATTCACCAGGATGCGTGCCAGCACAAGCACATCGTTGGCGGGTGCGCGGATCACCTGCGCATTGGGCGGCAGCGGCTGCGTTGAATCGGGGCCGACGATGACGAACGTGCCGCTGCGCGTGCCATTGGCGCGCCGGCCGAGAATCTCGAAATTGTTCGTCGCCATGTCCAGGAAGGCGAGCGAGTAGTAGCGGCCGGCCATGTCCGGCACCGTCAGTGCGACAGGCCCCTGGCGCAAGTCGAGCCACAGCGTGGAGTACGCCGTATCGCTGTTAGGCGTGGTCACCCAGCGATCTTCCGGGCCCGAGAGCTTGTGCTGATGCGACCACTGGCCCAACTGGAGACGCCCGGGCTTGGCATCCGTGCCGAGCATGCCGGCACGCAGGCGCCCCATCGCGACCAGCGGAAACGCGTAATCGAAGGCCTGGTGCAGCACGGTCTCCTGCGAGGGTGTGGATTCGGCGGTACTCCAGTCCTGGGCGGCTGCCGCCGCCAGATTGGCGCACAGGCTCGCCGCAGCAAAGGCGAGCAGGCGTTTGCCCGCGAGGGGGCGTCGTCGGCTGAACAACATCGGTCTCCTCCTGAGGTGTTTTTCGATCTGGCGACCATAATATGAGCACGACTCATATTTCACCACTCGCGTTCCATGGCCTCGCAATCCGGAGACAAACCCGATACAGATCAATCACTTGCGCGACGCCAACCGCGCCAGGCCCGCTCGCGCGAGAAGGTCGAACTCATCTTGGAAGCGACGCTGCGGATTCTCGATCAGGCGGGGTTGGAGGCGCTCACCACCAACCGCATCGCAGAGGCGGCCGGCATCAGCATCGGCACGCTGTACCAGTATTTCGGAGACAAGCTGCAGGTGCTGGATGAACTCGCGCAGCGCGAGAGCGATCGGCTGACCGCCGAGTTGCTGGCGGTACTGACCGCGCCCGACGCGCTGTCGCCGGATGCACGGCTGCGGCTGGCCGTGCGCACCTTGCTGGGCGCATTCGGCGGGCGGCATCGCGCGCGCCGCATCGTGCTCGAACAGGCCATCGCACGCGGGCGCAACCCGCTAATCACGCCGGGGCACGTGTCGACCTTCCTGAGTTCAGCCGGCGCGCGTGACGCCGACGGGCAACGTGTGACGCTCTCGCCCATCCAGGCCTTCGTGCTCACGCGCTCGGTCATGGGGGCGATCGGCAGCGCGCTTTCCTACGACGAGCAGTGGCTCGCCAGCCCGGACTTCGAGAACAGCCTGTTCATGCTGGTCCGTGGTTTCCTGCGCGAGTGCGCGGACAAGCCCGCTATTGCTGTGGAATAAACCGGCAAGGTCGCGGGTTTACTGCTATCGGGAGGCAAAACCCACCCCCAGGAGACGCTCAATGAACGCACTTCGTCCGCTTTGCATCGCCTTGCTCGTCCTGCTGCCGCTGGCAGCGTGTTCCACGGGTAACGGGGCGCCGCCAAGCAATAGCAACAGCAGCCCAAACGCGGGCAGCATGACGCACCACGGCTACTGAAATGAACAGTTACACATCGCTGCACACGCTCCGGAATAAACCACGCGGCGGATCGGTTTACTCGTCAAGCGGGGGCCCCTCGATCACGGTGTCGGCGAGCCCCCCGCAGGCAAACCGATGTGCCAGGTGATACGACCGGACAGTTCGTGCAGGTGCCGTATTGAGACGTCGGGCATTCCTAGCTTGGGGAATGAACATGAAACGTCTGACAGTCTTGATGACTGCGCTGATGAGTTTTGGCATTTGCGCGTGCGCGACGGCGCAGGATGTGCCGGTCGGCACCTGCCAGCCGATGGCGGGGCAAACCGAGATCAATGGCGTCATGCAGGAGGTGCAAGGCACGGCGTGCCTGCAACCGGATGGGACGTGGCAGATGGTGGACACCGACGGCAGCCCCGTCACCTACCTGGGCCCGCCCTACTACCTGGACGACACGTGGTACTGGGGCGGCCCCGTGTTCTTCGGCAGCGTGGTCTTTGTAGACCGCTTCCACCATATCCACCACATGCGCGGTGCGTTCTTCCACCACGACGGCCGTGGCTTTGCGCGGGGCGGCGGAGGCTTCCACGGCGGATTCCACGGCGGACACGAGGGTGGTCATGAAGGCGGCTCGCGCCGCTAGAACCTCGGGTGGCTAGACCCGCAGATAGTGCTCACGCTCACCCAGCCAGCGCTTGAGATGCGCCTCCACGGCTTCGGGAAAGCGCGCGAGCATCTGCTCCGCGGCGCCCTGCGCAAACTCGACCAGCCACGCATCGTGATTGAGATCGGCAAAGCGCAGCATGGCCTCGCCCGATTGCCGCGCGCCAAGGAATTCACCGGGGCCGCGAATGTCCAGATCGCGCCGGGCGATCTCGAAGCCATCGGTGGTCTCGCGCATGGTCTGCAGGCGCTGCTTGGCCGTGGGCGACAGCGGCGCCTGGTACAGCAGGATGCACACCGATTCCGCCGTGCCCCGCCCCACGCGCCCGCGCAATTGATGCAGCTGCGCGAGGCCAAAGCGCTCGGCGTGCTCAATCACCATCAATGAGGCATTGGGCACGTCCACCCCCACTTCGATGACGGTGGTGGCCACCAGCACATGCAACTCACCGCTGGCGAAGGCGCTCATCACGGCGGCTTTGTCAGCGGAAGGCAAGCGGCCATGCACTAGGCCCACCTTCAAACCGGCAAGGCTTTGCGAGAGCGTCTCGAACGTCTCCACGGCAGTCTGCAATTGCAGCGCTTCGCTTTCTTCGATGAGCGGACAGACCCAGTAAACCTGTCGCCCCTCTTGTGCGGCAGCGTGGATGCGTTCGATCACCTCGTCGCGGCGCGCGTCGTTCACCAGCCGCGTGACGATGGGCGTGCGCCCCGGCGGCAATTCGTCGATGGCGGAGACATCGAGATCGGCGTAGTACGTCATCGCCAGCGTGCGCGGGATGGGCGTGGCGGACATCATCAACTGATGCGGCACCTGGGCATTGGCAGCGACAGGTGCACCGCCATTGCTTGCCTTGCCACGCAGGGCAAGCCGCTGCGCCACGCCAAAGCGGTGCTGTTCATCCACCACGGCCAAGCCAAGGCGCGCGAACGTGACAGCATCCTGAATCAACGCGTGCGTGCCGATCACGAGTTGCGCGGTGCCGGCCGCCACGCGTGCAGCCGCCTCGTCCTTCTGCCTGCGCTTGAGGCTGCCGGCCAGCCAGACGATATCCACACCCAGCGGCTCAAGCCATGTGGACAACTTGCGATAGTGCTGTTCGGCCAGCAGTTCGGTTGGCGCCATCAGCGCGGCCTGCCAGCCGGCATCGATGGCCTGACACGCGGCCAACGCGGCGATGACGGTCTTGCCGCTGCCCACGTCGCCCTGCAGCAAGCGCTGCATCGGGTACGGATGCGCGAGGTCGGCGCGGATCTCTTCCCACACGCGGGCCTGAGCGCCGGTCAGCTTGAACGGCAAGGCGTTCATGAAGCGTGCGAGCAGGCCGTCCTCACCGCTGTCGCGCAGGATGGGCGCATTGCGCATGCGCCGCGCGGCCTGCGCCCGCTTGAGCGACAGCTGCTGCGAGAGCAGCTCGTCAAATTTGATACGCAACCACGCCGGGTGCGTACGCTCGACCAGACTGTGTTCGTCCACGTCGGGCGTGGGCTGGTGCAGCAGGCGCACAGCTTCAGCCGGGGCCATCAGCTTGAGCGGCGCCAGTGGCCCGGTGATGAGGCTGTTCGGCACCGTTTCCGGCAGCGGCGTGCGTGTAAGCGTGTTCAGGATCGCCTTGCGCAGATACGCCTGCGGCACGCCCGCCACGGTCGAATACACCGGCGTCAGGCGATCGGGCAGCGGTTCGTCCGGGGCGACGGCGCGCACGGTCGGGTGCACCATCTCCGCGCCGAAGAAGCCGCCGCGCACCTCGCCACGCACGCGCAACTGCACGCCTTCGGCCATCTGCTTGACCTGGCTGCCGTAGAAATTGAGAAAGCGCAGTACCAGCTCGCCGGAGTCGTCCGCGATATGCACGACGAGTTGCCGGCGCGGCCGGAACGCCACTTCGTTGCGCGTGACCGTGCCTTCCACCTGCGCGGCCCAGCCGGTGTTGGCGCGGGCGACCGCCTCGGCGATGGTCAGGAGCGTGGTTTCGTCCTCATAGCGCATCGGCAGATGCAGGACGAGATCCACGTCGCGGTGCAGGCCCAGCTTGGCCAGTTTGTCGGCCGGGCGGGCCGCCGCTTTGGTCACCCCGGCGGGCTTGTCTGCCGGGGTCGCGCGTTTTGGCTTCGGCGCCGGCGCAGTATCAGCGTCGGGCAGTGGAGCAGTATCAGCGGCGGAACGGGCGCGAGGCGGCACAGGACGTTTACAATGGCGAACTTTGCGAGTCGCCCGATTGTACCGGCGCCCGCCACCATCACTTGGCGCAATCCACGTCTGCGCCACTTTTCATGCTGACGCTGTCCGATTTCGATTTCGATCTGCCGCCCGAGCTGATCGCGCAAACCGCCCTGCCCGACCGCACCGCGAGCCGCCTGCTGGCCGTCCGCCGTGAGGCCGATGGCGTGCACTCGGGTGTGTCCTTTGAAGATCGCCAGTTCGCCGACCTGGGCGACTACCTGCGCCCCGGCGACCTGCTGGTCTTCAACGACACACGTGTCATCAAGGCCCGTTTCTTTGGCCACAAAGCCAGCGGCGGCAAGGTCGAGGTGCTGGTCGAGCGCCTGCTGGACGAGCACACCGTGCTGGCGCAGATCCGCTCCAGCAAATCGCCCGTCGAGGGCACGACGCTGCGCCTGGCCGATGCCTTTGATGTGACGGTCGGCCCACGCGCCGAGCCGTTCTTCACGCTGCGCTTCCCGCAGCCAGCGCTGGATCTGATCGAGCAGTACGGCCGCCTGCCGCTGCCGCCATATATCGAGCACGACCCCGATAGCTTTGACGAAACGCGCTATCAAACCGTCTATGCACGCAACCCGGGCGCCGTGGCGGCCCCCACGGCCGGCCTCCATTTCGACGATGCGCTGTTCGCCAAGCTCGACGCCATGGGCATTCAACGTGGTTTCCTGACGCTGCACGTGGGCGCGGGCACGTTCCAGCCGGTGCGCGTGGAAAACATCGCCGAACACCGCATGCACAGCGAGTGGTACGAAATCACGCCCGCGCTGGCCGAGGCCATCCGTACCACGCGGGCGGCGGGCGGACGCATCATCGCGGTGGGCACCACCTCGATGCGCGCGCTCGAATCGGCCGCACAGCCGGACGGCACGCTCCACGCAGGCAGCGGCGACACCGACATCTTCATCACCCCCGGCTACCGCTTCCGCCTGGTCGACGCGCTGGTGACCAACTTCCACCTGCCCAAGTCGACACTGCTGATGCTGGTGTCGGCGTTTGCCGGCATGGACGCCATTCGCGGCGCCTACCAGCACGCCATTGCCCAGCGCTACCGCTTCTTCAGTTACGGCGACGCCATGCTCCTCACGCGCGCTGAACCGGCAACCCAATCGCTCTGACCATGCTCAAGTACGAACTGCTCACCACCGATGGCCTCGCCCGACGCGGCCGCATGACCCTGAACCACGGTGTGGTGGAAACGCCCATCTTCATGCCGGTGGGCACCTATGGTGCGGTCAAGGCGATGTCGCCGGCGGAGCTGAAGGACATCGGCGCCCAGATCATCCTCGGCAACACCTTCCACCTGTGGCTGCGCCCGGGGCTAGAAGTGATGGATGCGCACAAGGGCCTGCACGGCTTCAATGGCTGGGATAAGCCCATCCTGACCGATTCGGGTGGCTTTCAGGTGTTTTCGCTGGGCGATCTACGCAAGATCACCGAAGAAGGCGTGACGTTCGCCTCGCCCATCAACGGCGACAAGCTGTTCCTGTCGCCCGAAATCTCGATGCAGATCCAGCGCCGGCTGAATTCGGACATCGTCATGCAGTTCGACGAATGCACGCCATACAAGATCGGGGATCGCCCCGCCACCGAGGCCGAAGCCGCCGCCTCGATGCGCATGAGCCTGCGCTGGGCGCAGCGCTCGCGCAACGAATTCGAGCGGGAGAACAACCCGAACGCGCTGTTCGCCATCGTCCAGGGCGGCATGTTCGAGAACCTGCGCGATGAATCACTGGCCGGGCTGCAGGCGATTGACGCCGATGCGGGCGGCGAAGGCTTTGGCGGCTACGCCATCGGCGGCCTCTCCGTCGGCGAGCCCAAGGAAGACATGATGCGCGTGCTGCAGCACGTGGCGCCGCGCCTGCCGGCCAACAAGCCGCACTATCTGATGGGCGTGGGCACGCCGGAAGACCTGGTGGCGGGTGTTGCCGCCGGCGTCGACATGTTCGACTGCGTAATGCCCACCCGCAACGCGCGCAACGGCTGGCTGTTCACCCGCTTTGGCGATATCAAGATCAAGAACGCGGTGCACCGCAACGATCCGCGCCCGCTGGACGAAACCTGCGGCTGCTACACCTGCCGCAATTTCTCGCGCGCCTATCTGCACCACCTGCAGCGCGTGGGTGAGATCCTGGGCGCCCGCCTGAACACCATCCACAACCTGTATTACTACCTGGAACTGATGGCCGAGATGCGCACCGCCATTGAGTCGCACGGCTTTGCCGCATTCCAGGCGCGCTTTGCCGCCGACCGGGCTCGCGGCGCACTCTGACGCCCCCCTTGACAGGACTGGCCATGCGCCCATTTGCCGCAAGACGGCAATGGTAGAATGTCCGGTCCAATTTTTGCCCGATCGACGAACCATTTACGGAGTTTTGACCGTGTTCCTCATTTCCGACGCTTACGCCCAAACCGCTCCGGCGGGCGGCGCCGCCAGTGGCCTGATGAGCTTCCTGCCCATCATCCTGATGTTTGTGGTGCTGTGGTTCATCATGATCCGCCCGCAAATGAAGCGCCAGAAAGAAACCAAGGCCATGCTCGAAGCCCTGGCCAAGGGCGACGAAGTCGTCACCGCCGGCGGCATCCTGGGCAAGGTTGCCAAGGTGACCGAGCAATTCGTGGTGGTTGAAATCGCCGCCAACACTGAAATCACCGTCCAGAAGAGCGCTGTAACGACCGTGCTGCCCAAGGGCACGCTCAAAGCGCTGTAATCCGGTTTGACCGGCGCCCGAACGTTGTACGCGGGCGCCGGAACCCCTGGCAGCGCCTATTCTAAGAATCCGCGCCCACGCCCGCATCGCTGACGGGCCGCCTCACCGCCATCCAAGCAAGATGAATCGCTATCCGCTCTGGAAATACCTTGTGATCCTGGTGGCGCTTGCCATCGGGTTCCTCTATACGCTGCCGAATTTCTTCGGTGAGGCGCCTGCCGTGCAGGTGTCTTCGGGCAAGGCCACCGTCAAGGTCGACCTGAACGTGCAAAAGCAGGTCGAGAGCCTGCTCGCTGCGGCCAACATCCAGCCCAACGGCGTGTTCTTCGACAACAACGGTACCTCGGCCAGCGTGCGTGTGCGCTTTGCCGACACCGACACGCAGCTCAAGGCCAAGGACATCCTGTCCCACGGCCTGAACACCGACCAGACCGACCCGACCTACATCGTCGCGCTGAACCTGCTGTCGGGCTCGCCGCGCTGGCTGACCTCCATCCACGCCCTGCCCATGTTCCTGGGTCTGGACTTGCGTGGCGGGGTGCACTTCCTGCTGCAGGTCGACATGAACGGTGCAATCACCAAGAAGCTCGACTCGCTGGCGGGCGACATCCGCACGCAACTGCGCGACAAGAGCATCCGCCACAACGGCATCGACCGCAGCGGCAACACCATCACCATCAAGTTCAGCAACGCCGACGACGCCGACCGCGCCCGTGGCGTACTGGCAGATTCCACCCGTGAACTGGCCTACAGCGTCGACAAGACCGCTGACGGCGCCACGCTCACCGGCACCTTTACCGCAGCCGCGATGAAGGAAGTGCAGGACAACGCCGTCAAGCAGAACGTCGTGACGCTGCACAACCGCGTGAACGAACTGGGCGTGGCCGAGCCGGTGATCCAGCAGCAAGGTCCGGACCGCATCGTCGTGCAGTTGCCTGGCGTGCAGGACACGGCCAAGGCCAAGGACATCATCGGCCGCACCGCCACGCTGGAAGCCCGCCTGGCTGACCCGAACGCACCGCTGGTGCCGCGCGCCGGCGACCCGGTGCCGCTGGGCGACGAGCTCTTCACGCAAGGCCGCAGCGCCCCGGTGCTGCTGCAGAAGCAGGTGATCTTCACGGGTGACCGCATCACCAGCGCGTCGGCCGGCTTTGACCAGAACCACAACGCCTCGGTCGACATCACGCTAGACGGCCAGGGCGGCCGCATGCTGCGCGATGTCTCGCGCGACAACATCGGCAAGCGCATGGGCATCGTCCTGTTCGAAAAGGGCAAGGGCGAAGTGCTGACGGTGGCCACCATCCAGTCCGAACTGGGCTCGCGTTTCCAGATCACCGGCATGGGCTCGACGGAAGCGTCGGCTGACCTGGCGCTGCTGCTGCGCGCAGGCTCGCTGGCGGCGCCGATGGAGATCATCGAAGAGCGCACCATCGGCCCGTCGCTGGGTGCCGACAACATCCGCAAGGGCTTCGACTCGGCGCTGTACGGCTTCCTCGCCGTGTCGGTGTTCATGGTCCTGTACTACATGCTGTTCGGCGTGTTTTCGGTGGTGGCGCTGGGTGTGAACGTGTTCCTGCTGATCGCCGTGCTATCGATGCTGCAGGCCACCCTCACGCTGCCGGGCATTGCCGCTATTGCGCTGGCACTCGGTATGGCCATCGACGCGAACGTGCTGATCAACGAACGTATCCGTGAAGAACTGCGCAACGGCGCCTCGGCCCAGATGGCGATTGCCGCCGGCTTCGAGCGTGCGTGGGCAACCATCGTGGACTCGAACGTCACCACGCTGATCGCGGGCCTGGCGCTGATCGCCTTCGGCTCTGGTCCGGTGAAGGGCTTTGCCGTGGTGCACTGCCTGGGCATTCTGACGTCGATGTTCTCGGCGGTGTTCTTCAACCGCGCCCTGGTCAACCTCTGGTACGGCCGCCGCAAGAAGCTGCAAGGTCTGGCAATCGGTCAGATCTGGAAGCCGGGCAATACCGCCCCCAACGCCCAGCCGCCGGCAAAGCAGTAAGGCACATCACCCACAGACATCTTGCATAACCGGCACCGGCTAGCGCTGTCGCAGCCGGTGCCACAAAGGGCAGACCATGGAGTTTTTCCGCATCCGCCGCGATATTCCATTCATGAAGCACGCGTTGGTTCTCAACGCCGTGTCGTTCATCACGTTTATCGCCGCTGTCTTCTTCCTGTTCCACAAGGGGCTGCACCTGTCGGTGGAATTCACCGGCGGTACGGTGATGGAAGTCGCCTACACCCAGGCCGCTGATCTGCCGAAGGTCCGCGCCGACGTCGAGAAGCTCGGCTATGCCGATGCCCAGGTGCAGAACTTCGGCACCTCGCGCGACGTGATGATCCGCCTGCCGCTCAAGAACGGCCCGGATGGCAAGCCCATCGCCTCGGCCGTGCAGAGCCAGCAGGTCATGACGGCCCTGAACGCCACCAACCCCGACGCCACGCTGCAGCGCGTTGAATTTGTCGGCCCGCAGGTCGGCAAGGAACTCGCCACCGACGGCCTGCTGGCGCTGCTGTTCGTGGTGATCGGCATCGTCATCTACCTGTCGATCCGCTTCGAGTGGAAGTTTGCAGTGGCGGGCATCATCGCCAACCTGCACGACGTGGTCATCATCCTGGGCTTCTTCGCGTTCTTCCAGTGGGAGTTCTCGCTGTCGGTGCTGGCCGGTATCCTGGCCGTGCTGGGCTACTCGGTGAACGAGTCGGTCGTGATCTTCGACCGGATCCGCGAGGCGTTCCGCAAGTACCGCAAGATGAACACGCACGAGGTGATCGACCACGCGATTACCAGCACCATCTCGCGGACCATCATCACCCACGGCTCGACCGAAATGATGGTGCTGTCGATGCTGGTGTTCGGTGGCCCGACGCTGCACTACTTCGCCCTGGCGCTGACCATCGGTATCTTGTTCGGTATCTATTCGTCGGTGTTCGTGGCGGCCGCGCTGTGCATGTGGCTGGGCGTCAAGCGCGAAGACCTAGTCAAGGCCGACAAGAAGGCCGGCGGCCCCAAGGAAGACGATCCAAACTTCGGCGCGCAGGTCTGAGCACCTCGCCAGCCGTTCAGGCAGCAAGAAAAAGCCCCGCTTGTCGCGGGGCTTTTTCTTTGGTAGCTACGCCGACGCCGCTCTGGCAACTCGGCGCCACATCGCACCTCCATATCGGACTTTTCCGATTTCGGAAGTCGAGGCGATCCCGCACAGTCTCGGGTAGACGCGCTCCATACGTGCCACGGCCGATTCGAGCGGCACCTCCACATGGCGGATCGGACACCCAAAAGCGCAACACCCTACCGAACCCAGCCTGTCGCTCCCGCCGCCCTCCCTGCTCTCACAGCACGCCAATGCGGCGCGTCCCATTCGGCAATGGCTTTCCCCGCAGTCGGGAAAGTCGCGGCAGATTTCGACAAAGGACAGGCCGTTGAGAACCCTACTCCCCGCAATACTCGTGCTGTTGAGCACCATCGGCATCGCCAGAGCCAGTCAACCCGAGCCCGATCAAATGCTGATCGAGCGCGGGCGCTACCTCGCTCAGGCGGGCGACTGCGTTGCCTGCCACACCTCCACGGCAAAGGGTGCAGCACCCTTTGCGGGCGGCTTGAAGATGGCCGTGCCCATGCTGGGCTCCATCTTCGCCACCAACATCACGCCAGACCCGGAAACCGGCATCGGCCGCTATACCGAGCAGGAGTTCGCACGCGCCGTGCGTGAGGGCGTTGCCAAGGACGGGCACAACCTTTACCCGGCCATGCCGTATCCGTCGTACAGCAAGGTCTCGGACGAAGATATCTCGGCCCTGTACGCGTACTTCATGCATGGCGTGAAGCCCGTGAAGCAGGCCAATCTCGCGCCCGAGATTCCCAAGCTGCTGCAGATGCGCTGGCCGCTCAAGCTGTGGAACCTGGTGTTTCTCGATACCGAGCGCTTCAAGCCCATTCCCGAGAATAGCGTCGAGTGGAACCGTGGCGCCTACCTGGTGCAGGGCCTGGGCCATTGCGGTACATGCCACACGCCGCGCGGTATCGGCCTGCAGGAAAAAGCGCTCGATCAGCGTGGCAGCGCCTACCTGTCTGGCGCGGAGCTGGGCGGCTGGTTCGCGTCCAACCTGACATCCAACCCCACCACGGGCATCGGCAAGTGGAGTGCCCAGGACATCGTGGATTTCCTGAAGACCGGTGCCAACTCGCACGCCACCGCATTCGGGCCGATGACCGAGGTCATCAACAACAGCACGCAGTGGATGACCGACCAGGATCTGGCCGCCATGGCGGTCTACCTGAAATCCCTGGCCGCCGCGGGTACGCCAATCCCGCAGCATGGCCCCATCGACCCGAAGGTGATGGCGCACGGCGCGCAGGTGTATCAGAACTACTGCGTGTCCTGCCACCTGCCCAACGGCAAGGGCACCGCGCCATGGTTGTCGCCGCTGGCGGGCAATCCCAACGTGCTGGAAGGCAACCCGGTCTCCCTCATCAACGTCACCCTGAATGGCACGGAAGCGTTGGTGATTGACGGTGTTCCCGCGCCCTATCCGATGCCCGCGCATCGCCATGCGCTCACCGATGCCCAGATTGCCGATGCGCTGACCTTCACGCGCAATAGCTGGGGCAATCAGGCACCCGCCGTCACCGCCCGCGACGTCAAGACGCTGCGCGAGCAAACCGGACACGACAAATGACCACCCCTACCTCGACCCCCATCACCCTGCACGTCAACGGAAAGGTGGTTGACCTGAATGTCTCGCCCGAGATGCCGCTGCTGTATGCGCTGCGCAATGATCTCTCGCTCAAGGGACCGCGCTTCGGCTGCGGACTCGGCCAGTGCGGCGCCTGCTCCGTGCTGATCGACGGCGTGGTGCAACGCTCGTGCGTGCTGCCGGTTGCCGCCGCGGCTGGACGCCCCATCACCACGCTCGAAGGCATGGGCACGCCAGAGAAACCTGACCCGTTGCAGGAGGCCTTTATTGACGAACAGGCGGTGCAATGCGGCTACTGCATCAACGGCATGCTGATCGCCGCGCGCTCGCAGCTCAACACCAACCCGAAGCCGACGGAGGCCCAGGTCAAGGAAGCGCTCGCCTCCAACCTGTGCCGCTGCGGCACGCACATGCGGATCGTCCGCGCCATCCTCAAAGCCAGCGAGGCCTAAATGCGCGTCAATGAATCCACTTCGTTCTCCCGCCGGCACTTTCTGAAGCAAGGGGCCGCGCTTGCTGTTGGTTTCTCGTTCTCGGGGCTGGCCATGGCCCGTGCCCTGGGCGAGATCACTGAGGAAAGCGCCGCACCACTCGCCAAGGCCAAGTCCCTGGATGCCACGCGTGTCGATGCCTTCCTCGTGCTGGAAGGCGATGGCGCGCTCACGCTCTATACGGGCAAGGTCAACCTGGGCACCGGCAACACTACGGCGCTCGCGCAGATGGTGGCTGAAGAGCTGGAGTTTCCGATCGACCGCGTGCGCGTCGTGCAGGGCGATACGGCCATGACGGTCGACCAGGGGGCCACCATCGGCTCACTGTCGGTGTCCAATGCAGGCCCGCAGTTGCGCCAGGCTGCCGCCACGGCTGCAGCGGCCATCCGCGAGGTGGCAGGGCGTGCGTATCGCATGGCGCCCGCCGATGTGCGCCTGGAAAACGGCCTCGCCTTCCGTAGCGCGGCAGACACGCAGGGCACGCCGTATCACAAGCTACTGGCCGCACACCCGCTGTCACTCAACCTCGACCCCAAGGCGCCGCTCAAGAAGCCGGCGGACTACAAGCTCGTGGGCAAGCCGATCAAGCGCGACGACGTGCGTACGAAGGTCTTTGCCGACTTCACCTTCATGCAGGACGTGAAGGTCGACGGCATGGTGCACGCACGCGTGATCCACCCCGATGCCTACGGCGCGCAGTTGGAAACCGTGGACGACACGCACGCCAAGAAGGTGCCGGGCTTCCTGCGCACGGTGCGCGTGGGCAACCTGCTGGCCGTCATCGCCAGCGACGAATGGGCGGCCATCCGCAGCGCCCGCGCACTGAAGGCCACGTGGTCCGACTGGAAGGGGCTGCCCGCGCAAGCCAAGCTGTACGACGCCGTGCGCGCCCTGCCGCTACACGATCAGGGCAAGGTGCTGGAGCGCGGCCAGGCGGATGCGCAGATCAGCAAGGGCAAGGCCATTCGCGCCACGTATGCGTGGCCGTTTCAGACACACGGCTCGATCGGCCCGTCCTGCGCGATTGGCGACTACCGCGATGGCAAGCTGACCGTCTGGTCGGCCACGCAATCACCGCATCTGACGCGCGACCAAATCGCCAAGATGCTGAAGATGGACAAGGGCGATGTGCGCCTGATCTACGTGGAAGGCGCCGGCTGCTACGGCCGCAATGGCCACGAAGACGCCGCTGCGGAAGCCGCCCTGCTCTCCAAGGCCATCGGCCAACCCGTGCGCGTGCAGTGGATGCGTGACGACGAGCACGGCTGGGACCCGAAGGGCCCGCCGGTCATCTCCGATGTGGCGGGCACACTCGATGACCAGGGCCGCATCCAGGCGTGGCAGTACACGTCGTGGGTGCCGCATCGCGCTTCGGGCAGCGTCGACGTGCCCTTGCTGGCTGGCGAACTGACCCGCTCCGCGACCTTGGCCGAGCCACCCGACAACCCCGGTGGCATGGAATTCAACATGGTCGCGCCCTACGAGCTGCCCAACGCCAGCGTCGTGGTCAACCGCTATGCGCGCGCGCCGCTGCGCCCGGCATGGCTGCGTGGCCCAGGCCGGCTCCAGCACACGTATGCGAACGAGTCGTTCATGGACGAACTGTCGGTGGCCGCCAAGGCCGACCCGATCGAATTCCGGCTGCGCCATCTGTCTGAGCCACGCATCAAGGCAGTCGTCGACGCGGTGGAAAAGCGCTCCGGATGGGTGCGCCGCACATTGTTCTCGACCAAGCCCAGCGGCAACATCGCCCGTGGCCGCGGCATGGCCTGCGTGCGCTACGAGCCGAACAACGCCTACGTGGCTGCGGTTATTGAATTGGAAGTCGATCGCACCACCGGCGTCATTCAGGTCGGCAAGGTGACGGTGGCGCACGACTGTGGGCTGGTGGTCAACCCGGATGGCGTACGCAACCAGGTGGAAGGCGAAGTGGTGCAGACCATCAGCCGAACGCTGTTCGAAGAGGTCAACTTCACGCAATCGGCCGTGACCAGCCTCGATTGGCTCACGTACCTCTTGCTCAAGTTCCCCGAACTGCCGGCGCAGGTGGACGTGGTGCTGGTCGACCGGCCGGACCAGCCGCCCGTGGGCGCTGGCGAGCCAACCTGCGCAGTCATCCCGTCAGCCATCGCCAGCGCCGTATATGACGCCGTGGGCGTACGACCGCGCACCCTGCCGTTCAACCCCGAGTCGATTCGCGCGCTGTTGAAGGCATAACTCGCAGACCGACCATGCAAACAAAAACGCCGCCGTCGTACG